>DQUB01000191.1 GCA_015662475.1 Pyrodictium sp. | reverse complement strand
CTCCATTATGGGGTAAATGGTTATGGTAAACAATTTTAAAGATGTGTTTGACTTGCTACATCCAAGGCTATTAAAAGCTATAAGGCTTAGAGGGTATCAAAAGCCGACTCCTATTCAGGAAAAAGCCATACCCGTTATTCTAAGAGGTGTTGATACCCTCATTATTGGTCCTACAGGTAGCGGTAAAACAGAGGCTGCGCTATTTCCTTTGGCAAGCAAGATTCTCAGCAGCTACTCGAATTCTAATAGCATAAAACTGCTATACATAACTCCTCTAAGGAGTTTGAATAGGGACATTTTTGCTCGCATAGTAGGTGTTCTCGAAGACGCTGGCTTGCATGTCATGGTTAGACATGGTGATAGTAGTAGAAGTGAGAAGTTGGAATTTCTACGAAAACCACCTGATATAGCAATAATGACTCCAGAAACCTTCTACTTTATGCTGTCAGTGGACAAGTTTATCGAGTCTATAAAGGATCTCAAGGCTGTTGTTATTGATGAGTTTCACGAGCTGGTAGATGATGAAAGAGGTGTTGAATTGCTATTAGCTCTTGAAAGACTCGAGAAAATGCATCTGCATAGACGTGTGCAGAGAGTTGCTCTCTCAGCCACTCTTTCAAATCCAAGGCTTGCAGCACAAATTCTCGCTCCAGATAGACATGTTGAGATTGTTGAAGCAGATGTTAGGAAGAGGTATGCTATTAGAGTCGTTGTGGGTGTAGAAGATGAGGAGGCTAGGCAAGTTGCCGAGAAGCTTGGCATACCCGTTGATCTTGCTGCACGTCTAGTTGCTATAAAGCGTATTGTGTCTAAGCTTGATGGTGGCATTCTACTATTCACCAATACGAGAGATACAGCAGAATTGCTGGGAGCTCTACTATCCAAGGTCTTGGGTGAAGATAAGGTTGCAGTACATCATGGCAGTCTTAGTAAGTCTGAAAGAGTTTCTGTAGAGCAGCGTTTTAGAGAGGGTAAACTAAAACTTGTCGTTGCAACAGCTAGTCTAGAACTTGGCATAGACATTGGCCACGTAAAACTTGTGATACAGTATATGTCGCCTAGACAAGCTGTAAAACTTCTTCAGAGAATAGGTCGTGCAGGCCATAAATTCCACGAAGTTTCATACGGTATTGTACTAGCTTCAAAGAACCTCTTCGACATTCTAGAATCAGCTGTGCTTGCTAGAAGAGCTATGGACTGCAATTTAGAGCCAATGGTGTTGCCAGATAGCCCCTATGACGCTCTACTACATCAACTAGTTGGCAGTGTTATCGAGTTTAAAGAGATTAAGCCTCTCGAATTCTACTCTCTCGCAACCATACTACCATACTACTATGATTTCGACTATGAAAAATTTAAACAAGTTTTAGAATTTGCAGATTCTACAAAGATATTGCGGGTTAACGAGTCGATGGTGAGAGAGGGTAGACGAGCTAAGCGCTACTACTTTTCAACAACTATGATAGCAGATGTAGAACAATACGATGTAATAGATTTGGAGCGTCGTACAAAGATAGGTGTTCTAGATGAAGAGTTTGTTGCAAGCTTGGAAGAAGGATCCTTCTTTGTACTAGGTGGTAGAGTTTGGGAGTTTGTGGGAGTTGAAAAAGATAAAGTGTATGTAAGACAAGCTAGGCAAAATGTGTTGATTCTTCCTGCATGGGAAGGTGAGCTGATTCCTGTAGAGTTTAAAACTGCTAGGGAGCTTGGATCTATTCTACGCCGATATGAGCGTGTAGGTGCACGTGTTCTTGAAAGATATCCTTTGTCTATTGAGGCTAGAGAGTATGTGTTGAAGGTGTTGAAGGAACAGTCTAAGGTTTCACGTATTCCTACCGATAAACGTATAGTGGTTGAAATTGTGCCATCACACCGTCTTGTTTTCATCTACGCGTTTTGGGGGTCAAGGTGTGTTAGAGCATTTGAACTGTTCTTAAACGGTTTAATTCGATCACTTGTAGGCTACTCTCCCGCTTCATCGTCTTCGCCCTATGGAGTTGTGTTGCAGTTTGCCTCCTCCCCCTCAAGAGAGCTTATAGAGTCTGTGTTTAAGACTATTAAGGTTTTGAAAGAGAGTGAAATTGAGAACATTGTTGTAGAAGCTTTAAAGAGGCATAAGGTATTCGAATGGTATACACTGCGTGTCGCAAAGAAGATGGGCATAGAAATACCTAAGGATGCAAGCAAAAGTCTTGTTAGAAGACTTGGCGAGACAATTGTTGGTGAGGAAGCATTAAAAGAACTTAATCAGCGGAAAGTAGATGTGAAATGTTTGATTGATAGGGTCAAGGATATTAAAGAGGGAAAGCTAGAAATATCAATTGTGGTTTTGAAGGAGATCAGCCCATTCGCAAAAGAACTTCTCCAATTAGCTAACATGGTTGTTGCAGGTTATAGGGAGAAGGGCATCCCCTCTACACTGCTCAAAGAAATATATGCTCGAAGATTTAGCGATAAAAGGATAGAATTTGTATGTCTTATGTGTGGCCATAGATGGTCTATAACTTTCTCAATGTTAGACGATAAGCCTAGTTGTCCACGTTGCAGTTCAAGGTTTATAGCACCTTTAATAGGTGTAGATATTGATGCAAACACGTTAGTAGAGAGCATTAGGAGTAGGCGTAGGTCGCCTGAGCTAAAGAAGCTTTTGGCAATGGGTAACCTAGTTCTCACCTATGGTAAAAAAGCTGTTGAAGCACTTCTAGTACCAGGTGTTGGTCCTACTATTGCGCAACGTGTGTTGGCAAAGCTTGCATTGGGCGAAGAAGCGTTCTATAAAGCGTTGGCAGAGTGTGAGAAAAGGTTTGTACAGACTAGGAAATATTGGAGGAAGTGAATAGTTTCAGTCTACTCTGAATCATCGGTAGTTTTGACATTTTTGCTGTAGGGGAGCTTGGCGGATATAGCATCGTTTGTAACAGATTTGATTACGAGGATAACTGCTCTTGCGTGGGGGCTCTTCTTCCTCACATGGACTGTAGGGTGGATGTTACGAGGTGCTCCAATACCAATACTGCGTGTGAAGAGATATGGTCAAAACCTAATTGAAGATGCTGTAGCAGCTGCATTTTGGCTTGCGGTGGGTACAGCTGTTTTCAGCTTAATAGCCCATGTTGCAAGGTTGATGGGTGGTTCTCCGCCAATGTCATCTCCCATTGTAAGCCCATAACATCGCTTTGCGGGTGGCATGGTTTGTCACCTGCAGACATACTCTACATAGCATTTCTACTCAGCGTTCTTGGCTACCAACTTGGTGTTCTGCTTCAAGCTTTGCCCGTACCTATAAGATGGGCAAAGAGATGGGCTCCAACATTAATGTCGGATAGCGTTCTTGCTGCTTTCCTCATATTTGCATACAACATTTTGTTCAAGATCAGCGACTACATAGTGTATATATTGAAGCTTGACATAGGAGCTTCAACAGAGCTGCTGACAAACATAGTTGGTATTCTTGGTATGCTAATAGCGACTCTGAAGACTGTCATAAATATTCTGCCACCACCCTTCTCATCGATATTATCGGCATTCTTTCAACCTCTAATAGCGCTAAGCAATGCTACTATGCTTTCAGCTCTCTTCCTACTAACCATAACAGCTATAGTCATAGAGTACAAGTACATGTTAACAGCAATAGCTGTACTATTGTATGCAATACCGTTTAGACTTGGAAGAAGTCTTGGTGCTTCATTTCTAGCATTCGTAATAGTTGTTCCAATAGCAATAGGTCTGCTACCCTCTTGGCTATCTCTCTTCAAGTCAAGTGGAGAGTATACATCTCTGCCAAGGCTAGCTCCTGTAGCAGGTTTGTGGGGTCAGGTAGTGGGGGCCTATGGTACTGGTGATCATGGAATACTCAAAATCGTCTGTGGAAACCTAACATATACACTTGTTGTGGGAGTTGATGGAGTATACGTTGTGCCAAGATCTAAGTATGGTCTTCCAATGTATACGACATGCCTTCTAACATTTAACCATCTAGGCGAGAATGTTAGAGTATCGCCATCAAGATTCATAATACCATTTGACGTTGATGTTGAACTTAGATATCCAGACGTAGACTATAGACTTAACATCTACGCTCCAAGAACAATCTTCTTACGTGATAGAGCACACATAACGCTTGACTTTTGCGCTATCGCAGATGTTACGCTAAACAATTCTACGCTTGTAATCCACTGTTACCCTCTTGCTCAGGAGGTGTATCTTCACCTCTTCCTAAGACCCCAGTGTATTAAGCATGTTGATGTTTCAGCAGATTTTGTCGATGCGGTGGGTATAACCTACCTAGGTGAAGTTAACTGGTATGGAGTTGATGTTGTAAAGTATCTTGTGACGGTAAAGACAATGGCTTCGGAGATCACTATTTATCTCAAGATTAAGCAGTGTGAGTGTATACCTCGGAAACCACAAGTTGAAGTTAGTCTTGCTGAATATGTTCAATACGTGATTGACAAGATAACACAATTTTTAATAGCGCTGCTATGGGACCAGCTTAAACTGTTGATTGCACTTGCATCGTATACAACATTGACAATAGCAGCTATATACAGTGTTGCACGTATAATAGGTGCATCTCATCCTCGACTGGTGATACAGCCTTGAGAGGAAATGAATTTGTATTGCAGGAGAAGACTACAACTTTGATATTAATTGTGCTGGTTTCAGCAATGTTTATCCTAGCTATAATCGACAAAGTAAGTGAAGTAATTAGGATACTTTTACTAGTCTCACTCATACTGTTTGCAGTAACACAGCTCATAGTTAGCAGGGTCAAGTAGAGTGCTACCAAAGATTTTGAGAAGGAGGAGAAATGGTGGAAAATGTTATAGTAGTAGCTTGGGAGAATGTATTGCAGCAGTAATTGTAGACAATGTAGAATGTCTTTCAAGCCTTGTTGACGGTAGTCAAGAGCTGCTGGAGCATATTTTGAGTCTCGGTGTAAGGAGTGTGCTGCTACAAGCAGAAACAATTGATACAGTTAAAGCTGCAAAGAGGATTGAGTCTAAGCTTCTAACATACAAGGTTATTCTAGAGAAGCATCCGGAAAACAAGACTGTAGAAGCTAGACTACGCATATTGTCAAGATTGTATGAACGTATAACTGAAGGACATGCTCCACTAAAAGCAAGGTACGTGTTCTTTGTAAAGTCGAAAAACTGTGGAGATGTTGATGAAAAGGTTGCAACAATAACTAGTCTTTTAAAGGTTCATGGATGTAGTTCAAAGCTTGTGTGTGGCGATGATGTAATCAAAATTTTGCTGGGAAAACCTGTTGAATACGTTGATTCGAAGACAGCTATTGAGCCTATGCAGTATCTGAGTTGGAGGTTTAGGAATGATTCAGAATTTAGCCTCTATATTGGGAAAGAGGTAGCTACTGGTTTACCCGCCTACATAAGTCTTTGGAATCCCAAATCTGGTGCATCTCACGTACTAGTTTTAGGGCCTACGGGGAAAGGCAAAACAACCTTGTTAGCGACACTGGTTGCTCGCATTATTGCACTCGATCTTGCAGCACTCACAATTGTAGATCCTAAAGGAGATCTAATAAATGCTCTGGAGAGCCTAGTTGACAACATCATAGTAGTTGATGAGGATATGCTAGTGGACATACTATGTGGAGTTAAAAGTTCACGCATTCCTCTATGTGGTATAGTGGGTGCAGGTGTAGAGCTTTCTAGAGCCGAGTGTAGATTGATTGATACAAACTCGTTTTGTAGAGAGCATGGCAGCAACAAGGATATCTATCTATCATCAACCCGTGTAAAGTTGCATTTTGCGGGTATTGATATAGAAAAACTCTGTAAATGTGATGAAGGGGGAACTCCTATAGATGGAAAGGTTTTAGTCTATGATTTGTCAAAGCTTAATGACATTGCTAAAAATGTAGGCTTAGCAGCAATTCTAGCTCTACACTATAACCATTATCTTAGACTTGGAGTAAGCAGCGAATTTAGACGAGTTATAGTTGTTGATGAAGCTTGGAGATTTAGTCAACGTGCAAAGATGCTAGCAGATGTGATAGTCAAAGAGTTTAGAAGCTTAGGCATATCACTCATATTATCGACTCAAGATCCTGCAGATGTCTCTGAAAGTATTTGGAACAATATAGGGATAGCAATAGTGTTTGGATCCCATGACAAAGAGTATGTTAGGCGTGTTCAGAGACTTCTAAAACTATCCGAAGAAGAAGCTGAAAAGCTTCGCTGGCTAGGCGTTGGCGAAGCAATGATAAAACTCCAGCATAGTCCTAGACCTACGAGAGTGTATATCGAGGCTGAACCAGAAACAGTTAATAGGCGTGTTCTTGGAGCGAGCGGGTTGGGGTAGGTTATGGGTAAAAGGATACTCGTGCAAAGAATGGGTAGAGGCTCGCCAACATTTCGCAGTCGAGGCTGGCTACATCCAGCGCCAGCACGCTATCCCCCACTATCGCGAGAAACGCTTAGAGGTAGAGTTGTCGAACTAGTCCATGACCCTGGTAGATGGGTTCCACTAGCACACATTGTCTTGGAGAATGGTGTAGAGTTTTGGGTTCCAGCTGCAGAGGGCATGTATGTTGGCCAACTGATAGAGATTGGTCCTGACGCTAAACCTGTTAACGGCAACATATTGCCAGTTGGCAAGGTTCCTGAAGGAGCTCAAATCTGTAATGTTGAAATTAGACCAGGTGATGGAGGGAAACTCGCAAGAGCTCCTGGAACCTATGCGGTTGTGCTAGGTAGAAGTGGTAACAAGACAATTATCCAGCTACCAAGTGGCAAGATTAGAGAAGTGCCGAATGAAGCTAGAGCTATGATTGGTGTTATTGCTGGTGGTGGTAGACTCGAAAAGCCACTGCTAAAAGCTGGTGCTGCCTACCACAAGTGGAAGGTTAAGGCGCACAAATGGCCACGTGTTAGAGGTGTTGCTATGAACGCAGTAAGCCATCCACATGGCGGTGGTAGTCACCAGAGCCCAAGCTTCCCAACCACAGTGTCGAGGAATGCTCCACCAGGCCAGAAGGTAGGACATATAGCGGCACGTACAACTGGTCGTAGAAAGAGGTAGGGTGAGAAGTGTATGTCTGCTCGCCAAAAGCTGGAGGAAGAGTTTAAGAAATGGCTTGAGATGCTCCCTCCCGAATGGAGAAAGTTTAGATATAGAGGCTATACACTCGAAGAACTACTTCGCATGCCAATGGACGAGTTTGTAAAGCTACTACCCGCACGACAACGTAGAAGTCTAATGAGAGGATTAACAGAGGCACAGCGAAAGCTATTGTGGAAGATAAGGAAAGCACGTCAAAAGATGTTAAAGGGTGAAAAAGTTGTTGTTAAAACACACGTTAGAGATATGATAATATTGCCTGAAATGGTGGGGCTTACAATAGCTGTGTACAATGGTAAAGAGTTTATACCTGTTAAAATAACGCCAGAAATGATTGGCCACTATCTAGGAGAATTTAGCCCAACATGTAAGCCGGTAAAGCACGGTGAGCCAGGCTTAAAAGCAACTCGTAGCAGTCTACACATAGCATTGAAGTAACATAATTGCTTTTACCATCACAACTTTTCTTACAACTACTTGTTCGACTGGCTGGTGTCAAGACTTTTTGAAGGATAGTAGGTCTATTATAGCCTACTACAATGAACTTTCTAAAGACTATGATAGACTGTATGCACGTGAACAACTAGACAAGTACACGATCTTGTTTAGAGCAGCTTATGTAGATATAGAGCATGCAAATATTTTAGTAGATCTTGGTTGTGGTACTGGGCTACTACTAGAATACTTGCAAGTGGTAAGTGGTCGTGCAAACACAATATATTATCTGTGCATAGATTTTTCATTGGGAATGATTAGTCGTGCTGTTGAGAAACATCGCAGTAGAAAGCTGTACTATGTAGACTATGTTGTGGCTGACATTAACAGTATACCGCTGAGAAAATGTGTTGGTAATGTGGTATTTGTAATGGTTTCTGTTTTGCGGCAAGGCGAAGAAGGTGTTGTGCTACGGTTGAAAGAAGCATATAGCTCTTCAACACTTGTAGTAGGTTTGCTTGTGGGTGAAAAGAATAAGGTGTGTCCAAAGCTTGGAAGTTGTAAGTTTGTTGGGAAAGTCGGCTATGAATGTCTATATGTTTGCTAGATGATGATTCTTCTAATTACCTTGACAAGTTCAGATGGTTTCTCGACAATTGCTACTCGAAGACCTGGTATTTCTTCTGACGCTCTTACCAGTTTTGGATCGACAGTTGGTGGTGCAATAACTTTTACTTGCCACCCAGTTCGCAAGAGGGTTTGAAGAACTTCAAGTGGTTCTTCATCGTTGACTGTTTGTCGAAAATCTGTCAATAGTATGAGAGTAGTAGGTTTTATACCTCGAGATGCTTCTCGAAGAGCAGCAGCAACATTTGTATAGCCATCAAATTCGGTGGAGAGGAGGAGGTCTAAGACTATACGTTTACCTTTCCTAGCAACGTCATCGTAGACATAGATGTTTGAATCGAATAGGACAAGACGCTTAATAACAGTTGCAAACATTGATGCTGCAAGAGTTGCTGTTACAGAGTATGGTCTCATACTCCCACTTTTATCTATAACTAGAACATATCCTGGAACCTTCTTTCGGTACTCGTAAACAGGTCTTGCATCTTGCAATCTGGTAATCTTGTACAGAGTATCTCGTACGAGTAGCTTAGTCCCGTAGGTGGTCTTGGTCTTACTAGCGTTTAGTTCGCCTCGAAAACCTAGATGAATTGTTAAGAGTCTATAGAAGTGCTCTGCGAGATAGATGGCTTTAGCGCGAAGTTGTACACGTTTGAGTACAGCGCGTGTAATACTTAGCAGTTCTTCGAAAGATATAAGGTGTAGGTTTACGATGCGATATAGGACATCTACAAGTTCACCACCACACTCGCCTTCTTCTAAAATGCATTCGACCGCGTTTAGAAATTTTGAGACAAGTCTACTGAGTTCATGGTCTTCTGCTTGGCTAAGCTCTGCTAAGGCCATGTCAATATATGCGGTATTTCCTTCGTCAAGTGCTCTAATGCCATATTGTAGTGCAAGTCCAATACGTTTAAGGCTGGGTGTGCCAGCTAGCTGTGCTGAGAGAGTTAAGGGTAGCTTTTCAGCATAACTGTAGATTATCTTTGAATACCTGCGTCCCTTAGAGCTAAGCTCTTTTAGTGCAGCTGCAAGAGATTGTTCGTCAAGCTTGTCAAGGAGTTTTACAAGATCGTCAGCTTCAAGTTTGCTAACAATTTTTGGGTCTACAGATACGAGTTTCGAAAGAGTTGAAGTAGAGAGCCTGTTAGCCCAACGAAGTAGCTCGTAGACATCTAGTACATCACGCACCTTTAATTCGCCACTATCAATACGCTCTTGTACTAGATCAGCAACAAATTTTGCAGTAGCATAGTTGCGGTTCTTCAACGCGGCACGACCTATAGCTACAAGCTCGTCTACACTAAGATTGCTACTAACAATTTTAAGTGTGTGAGGAGACAGTAGAGATGCAATATATCCTCCTCTGCGTGCATCCTCTGCAACTTTTTCGGCCAAAGCTTTGTCTAGACTTCCATGTCTTTTAACAAGTTGTTTGATCTTCCTAGATGCTTCTCTCTCATCAACTACTCTTTCACCTCTTCTATCGCGCTTAATAAGGCCTAGAAGTTTTAGAGTTGCATAGGCATCAACCCATTCAGAATCTCTAAAACGTGTACGTGAACGTTTAATTGAAGAGCCAAAACGTAGTCCAAGCTTTTCAAGTTCTCTTTTGACAAAATCTAGGCTTTCTCTAACAGCGTTACGATGTGGAGATTGTAGAACGTTTTTGACAATGTCTAGGAAGTGTCTAAATTCAAGTTTACATCCAAGCACAGAGTAGATGACATATGCAAGTTCTTGAGGTGGAACTGTATCGACAGATTTGAACCCTCTAATGGCCATATAGTCGGACAATATCGCGATACAGTCTACTACTTTGGAGACTGGCACTTTAACACCTTCACGACGTAAAATGTTGACAACATTGTAGACTAAGTTTGCAACAGCATTATTAAAGTCTCTAATCTCCAAAGACACGTCTAAGTGCTTCGTCAACAAGCTCCTCCTCTCCAACACGTTTATAGAGAACTACAGTGGCTGCCTCAATAACAGAGTTTTTATCGACTCTTTTGAGGCCTTTTAAGGTGGCCATTTTAGCAGCTATTTGTGCCCAGAGTACAGTATCTGCAGGACCTGGCTTATAGGTTGCCCGCTGTCTAAGAATCTTAGCTACTTCAACCATTTTGGCTATAAGGTGGTCTGGGAACTCTACGCTATTTCCGAGTCTAAGTTTGATTATCTCAACTTCTACTTTAGGTGGTGGATAGTCGAACTGTATCCTCACAACTCTCCGCATAAAAGCATCGCTTAGCTCGGTTTGGCCTATGTCCTCTGGGTTACTTGTGAAGATTACTTGGAAACCTATGCCTTTTGCATAGAAGACCTTTTTGAGCTCTGGCACTATAATCCTTCTCTTATCGACAATGTCTAGAAGCATGTTTTGGAATTCTTCGCTACTCCTACGAATCTCGTCTACAAGAACACCAGCATCTAGAAGTAGAGCGGCTAGTAGTGGGCGTGGGATAAAACTCTTCTCATTAAAACCATACTTGAGGGCCATTAGGGGGTGGAAGTCCCCTATAACTCTGTACTCGTCATAGTTGTTGCTGCAGGGGAGAATAAATGCTGATTTTCCAGCCCATAACGTGAGTATTGCTTCGCCTATCTCAGTCTTACCAGTACCTGGAGGACCTTCAAAAAGCACTGGCCTATTGTTTAGGAAGGCTGCTACAGTCAAATACACGATTCGCTCATCAACAATAAGTTTGAACTCTTCCCTTAACAGTTTCACCATAAGACTTGGATTTCTAACAGGTTTTCTCTCCTTTACAACAGCTCCATAGATCCTCTTAACCTTCTCCTCTATACTCTCACTTGCATCTACATTTTCGCTAGCGCTAGCCTCTAAAAACTTGTCAATAAAACTCATTTCGCTATCTATCCTAGTTGTCTTTTTGGGACGTAGAGGGTAATATCTATGAGTACACCTTCGAAAGAGCGTACAATATTCAGTGTTAGGATTAGAAGAGGTCCCGACATAAGACATTATGACCTCTACTTTGGAGATGAAGGGCTTCACTTCCTATACCTTGGAGAGTACTGGGAGGGGTTAAGACCTAGAACGGGATTGCAGCAGCGTATGGACATGTTCATATACAGTTTGAAGAAGAAGCGAAGACGGCAAGCTGGTGAAAAACGAGTTGAAGATTTTACCATACCTTACAGCGATATTAAGGAGTATGTGTTAGAATGGTATGAGGAGGAGTGCAAGCTAACTCTCCACACAAAACAGGGGACCATAGAGGTTAGGTTTTCGCCGAAAGTGTACGAGCTTATGAAGAAGCTTATTAAAAAGTATGTTGCACCACATGCTCCTGGTAGAATTGTGAGGAGGGCCCGATAAGCTGAAGAAAATGATGACGGATCAACCGGCCGAGCCTACGTTTGCACATAGTAGACACGAATACCAAAAACAGAATCATCACCTACACTTCTAACTACCTCTTCAACCTTAGATGCAAGATCTTTTAAGTCTGCATCAGCTGGTGGTGTTATCTCTACATAGTAGAATTCTTTCAATATTGATGATCGTCTCACCTTTACCTCTCCAAACACTTTTAAACTCTCGAAAATTTTCTTAGCTACATTCTCGTCGTATGTGTTAAAGAAGAGTCTTATCACCCTCTTCACCTTCCTCTTTTCTCCTTTCTCGCCAGCCATAATCACCAACCATGTAGGAGTCTACGTCGACGAATAGTTTGCATGAGGAGAAATCGTTTACTCTCACAAGCTTCTCCTCTCTAACAGCTTCCAAAATACTGTTATACTGTTGTAGCACGGTTACAGCTGCTGTAAACTCTGAGGGAAATACGTGGGCGATTACTTCCGGCCTTCTCAACTCCTTCAACAGTTTTTGGTTTTTCTTAGTCCACAAACACTTGCTAGAGATCATCACCTTTCCACTTGGGACCTCGACTAGTAGGGGGAACATTTGACATGCTAGAGGCTTCATTTCGTGAATTTTACATCTTCTCATGACGATGTCGTAGAATGGACAGAAACCCCTTATAACCCACCTATATAGCGTGACGATGCACACACCTTTGCTATCACGCCACACCTCTAAAGGCTCAAAACTAGTGTTTGTTTCTCCATCTTCGAGAAGATCTTCTATAACTCTTTTCTCCCAAGGAAATAGTACTGGGCACTCTATAGGGTCTCGAAAGAAACAACAATATATGCAGTGATAGCACACAAATTTTGGCATAGCAGATCCCCGCAAACACACGCTAGGACTCTAGGTAGTGTGGAGGGGTGCAAACTCTGACGCTTAAGTGCGTGTGATGAGCCGGCATCTACCGAATAGAGAATTGTGGTGCCTCGGCAGAAGGGGCTTGTCAGCACCTGTTGTCAGCACTCGGCAAACACGTCATCGGCCACACTACATATTTTACGGTTCTCGTCTATAAGTTTTGAGGAAGGGTGGTCTTCGTGGGTGGTAGGCAGAGAACAAGTCTCTTCATGGTTAAGAGCGAGGAGGAGAAAAAGAAGAAGAAGCGTGGGAAGTAGAGTATAGCTAAGTTTTTCTCGTTCAATGTGCTTCGAAAAACAGTCTTTTCTGCCTCCTAAAACCTTATTTTTATGTAGGGTAGGATGGTGAAGTCGAGAAAAACGCGTGTTACAATAGCCATACCATCCTCTATACTTTCCACAGAGCCTACGTTAGAGTATAAGACGTTGAAGGTTGGAGTTATCGGTCGTTATGCAGCAATATTCCGTGTAGATACTGTGGCTGTATACGTTGATAGTCCAGGAGCTTGGAAAGATGCAGAACTTATAAAGAAGTTGCTCGAGTATATGGTCGTTGCCCCATATCTTAGAAAGCGTGTTTATCCTAAAGGCTTGCTTGAGCTTAGCTATGCAGGTGTATTGCCACCACTGCAAATTCCAACACATGGTGTTGGAGGGCCTAAGGAGGGTGAGATTAGACAGGCTTACATAGTCTCTAGAAAGGGTAGAAGAGCAGTTGTAGATGCTGGTCTCGAGGGTGAAGTTGAGATAGATGTTGGTGGGCTTTCCTGTAAGCGTGGTGACATAATACATGTACGCATAGTATCGCTTGACCCTCTAAAGCTGGAGGTTGTGAGAGAGCCAGACGTGTATACAGGCTATAGTGTGGAGCTGTTTAGATCTTTCAAGAGCCTTGTACGTCGCTACAAACCATCAAGTTTGATGATAGCTACCAGCCGTAAGGGTAAAGTGGTTGACATTGAGTTGTTGAAAGAAGTTGGTGAAAAAACGCGTGAAAAGAACTCTGTTCTAGTAGCATTTGGTGCTCCCGACAGAGGATTGTTTGAGATAGGTGAGGCAGAAGGTGTGAAGATAGAAGAGGAGTTCGACTACATACTAAACACCGTTCCTATGCAAGGTACGCGCACTGTTAGAACAGAGGAGGCGATTGCAGCAACCCTCTCTCTATTAAACCTAGTGTTGGAGTAGCTGTGCTTGGAGGCTTTACACCTATTTTAGGGGGATACTGCAGGGGAAGGCTACAAGGGATTTAGAGAGAGTGGTGAACTGTGGGCGCGCGAAAGAAGCATGCGCCTAGACGAGGTAGTCTTGGTCTTAGACCTAGGAAGCGTGCTTCTCGTCTAGTACCACGTATTAGGAGTTGGCCTGAAGTAGATGTTGATAGGCCAATACCACTGGCTTTCATAGGCTACAAAGCTGGAATGACGCACGTCTACATAATAGATGATAGGCCAGGCAGTATAACAGAGGGTAGAGAGATATTTGTGCCAGTAACAATCCTTGAAGCACCACCAATGGTCACTGTCGCTGTAAGAGTATACGGCTACGATCTGAACATCGGCCTTTACACTCTTGGTGAAGCTTGGGCACAACCAGAAATGTTGAAGCAACAGTACAACCTAGACATAGACAGGGTTGTGCCTAGGCTTAGAGTGCCAGATCCCGAGAAGACTGTGAAGAAGCTTGAAGAGATGTTGCCAAAAGTCTATGATGTGCGCATAATTGCTGCTACCCAACCAAGACTTGTTGGTGGTTTGAGCAAGAAGAAACCCGACCTCATAGAGATAAAGATTGGCGGTAAAGTCTCTATAGAGGATAAGTTCCGCTATGCGGTAGAGCTGCTAGGCAAAACGTTTAGTGTTAGAGATGTGTTTAGAGAGGGCCAGCTTGTCGACGTTATAGCTGTGACTAAGGGTAAGGGCTTCCAAGGTGTTATCAAGCGATTTGGTGTGAAAGAATTGCCTAGATGGCACAAGCATCGTAAGGGTAGTCGTAGTGGTCCAGGTGCTAGAAGCCCTGCAACATCCTTCTCATGGAGCGAAGTTCCACAGCCAGGTCAAATGGGCTATCACCGTAGAACAGAGTACAATAAGCGTATACTCAAGATAGGAGACAATGGGTTGGAGGTTACACCTGCTGGAGGCTTCCTCCACTACGGTATTGTGAGGAGCACATACGTTATGCTTGCTGGTAGCGTGCCAGGCCCTGTGAAAAGACCTATAGTGCTCAGACACCCTGTAAGACCATCGTGGACTCCACCAGGTCCACCCAAGATAGTGTATGTGAGCCTCTCAAGCAAGCAAGGCAACTGAGTGGGGTGGTATATTATGGCGATCGGTTCTACAATGTTCCTGCTACTACGTGATCCTCCTGTTGTGCCGGTTTACGGTGTGGATGGTAGTAAGGTTGGGGAGATTAAGCTGCCCAAGGTTTTCGGCCTACCTGTTAGAATCGATCTGATAAGGCGTGCTTTCCTGTCAGAGTTCACAGCGAGACTGCAGCCAAAGGGTAGAGACCCTCTAGCCGGTAAGAGGACTACTGCGAGAAGCTTTGGCGTTGGTTTGGGTATAGCGAGAGTTCCTAGGATACCAGGGCTGGGTAGAGCTGCCTTCATAAACTCGGCAGTTGGTGGCCATCTAGCCTTCCCACCATCACCTTTGAAGAAGATACATGAGGAGATAAACAAGAAGGAGAAGCGTCTTGCAACAGCATCAGCATTAGCAGCTACAGCAATGCCAGAGTTTGTCAGGAAGAGAGGACATCGTTTTACAGCAGAAGCAGTACCAGTTGTCGTTGTTGACGAGGTTGAAGAGCGTATAACGAGAACGAAGGATGCGAGAACGTTCTTGCAGAAGATTGGCGTGTGGGACGACATTGTTAGAGCGCAGGAGAGGACTAGGATAAGAGCTGGTAAGGGTAAGAGGAGAGGTCGTAGATACATAACGCCTAAGAGCGTTCTATTCGTCTTGTCAAAGCATAACTCTCCATTCGCAAAAGCTGTTGAGAATTTGCCAGGTGTGGATATCGCAGAGCCAGAATATCTAAACGTGTTACAGTTGGCGCCAGGTGGTGTGCCAGGAAGGCTAATGGTTATAACGCGTGGAGCTCTCGCAAAGCTTGCTGAAAGATTTGACCCTCTTCTCGACTGGTAGAATATCGGGTGGTACGGATATGACAGACATTGACCCGTACAAGATAATTATTCGCCCTCTACAAACAGAGAAGGCTATAAGGTTGATAGAGCAGAACAACACTCTAACCTTCATAGTAGATAGACGTGCAACCAAAAAGCAGATTAAAGAAGCTGTAGAAAAGCTGTTCAACGTCAAGGTAGAGAAGGTAAACACGCTAATAACCCCTCGTGGGGAAAAGAAGGCCTACGTGAAGCTCGCTAAAGAGTATAGTGCAGCTGAAGTAGCTGCAAAACTAGGAATACTCTAACAGCAACACATTTTCAGACCTTCCAACGTCTATTCTTGCTACCTTCCATTACACCACATATCAATTTTTATTTTTTATCGCCTTAGCACCCTCCTCATAGCTGATTGAAAGCTAGTTTAATTAGTCTAGAACAAGAGACTTGGAATGTGGTTCCCCCGCGCGACTAGGCCCGCGTAACGGGCCGAGATGGGCGCGGTGTGGCTCCACCCCTGGGTCAGGCCCCTCGCACACCATTCTACCAGTTTCCTTGGCTCTTGATTGTTCGTACACGGCAAGTTGTAATGACCTGTTTTGCGAGTGTTGATGTTTGTGTAATTTTATTGTTGGGTCGCTACTGCCGCCATCTTCCTCACATCTCGGTACAGGCCAGCCCGCTCATCCCCACTGCTAGTTTTGAGAGCTCAACCCTTTATAGGCTCCAGTGTGATGGCTTGGTGTGCGGGGAGTAGGTTTTGCCTAGGTGGAATTATTCGGTTAAGTTGGCTGATGAGGAGAAGATTGCTAAAGCTATGGTGTGGGATGCGCCTATATCGTATAAGAAGATTGTAGAGCTTGCTCGACTCCTTAAGGGTATGAAGCTTGAAGATGCTAAGAAGTTTTTAGAGAGGGTTGCTCGTGGCGAAGAACCTGTGCCTTTTAGGAGGTATAGTGGTAAGCAGGCTCATCACCGTGGTTTGGCTGACAAGTATGGTTGGCCTGCTGGCAGATACCCTGTTAAAGCAGCTAAGATTCTCTTGAAGTTGCTTAAGAACGTTGAAAATAATGCTGAGGTTAAAGGTCTCGATATTAGCAAGCTCAAAATAATACATATTGCAGTTCACAAGGGTATAACGCTTAAGCGTTGGATGCCTCGTGCTTTTGGAAGGTCTACCCCCAAGTTTAGGAAGAGGAGCCACATAGAGGTTATCGTGGCGGAGGAGGAGTAGCCGTGGTCAACATCAAAAGATACTTTATAGAGAAGGCTATGGTCCAAGTGAAAGTTGACGAGTACTTGGCCAAGAAGTTCTATAGAGCAGGCTATGCTGGTGTGCAGATAATCAGGTTTCCACTGGGCACAAGAGTCTTCATAGATGCGGTAAGACCAGGTCTAATAATAGGTCGTAGAGGTGAAACAATCAGACAGCTGGCGCAGATTTTAGAGAAGGAGTTTGGCCTTCCAAACCCACAGATAACAGTGAGACGTGTTGAGAATCCAGATTTGAACGCAAGAGTTGTAGCCTCTAGAATAGCTGTATTGCTCGAAAGAGGCGCTCATTACAGGAGAGTAGCACATATCATGCTTAGACGAATTATTGCTGCTGGCGCAATTGGCGCTCAGATAGTGATTAGCGGTAAGCTAAGGACTGAACGTGCTAGATACGAGAAGGTTAGATGGGGTAAAGTCTATTCAACTGGACATCAGGTAGAGTACATGGTTGATAGAGCTGTTATGCATGTTGTCCTAAAACCTGGTGTCTACGGTATCGAGGTAACCATAGTGAAGCCTGCAAAACCAGCAGACTATGTTAGGATTAAATCGCCAGAAGAAGTTAAAGATGTTGTAGAGCAGATTCGCAAAGAGCTTGAAGCTGCAAGAGCTGCCAAAGCACAAGCTGTTGCAAGCGGAGAGCAACAGTCTAGTAGTGGTGGGGCAAGTTAGAGGCTAGTTGGGTGTGAGGTATGGGTAAGTACATGATAAAGGCCGACGATATTAGAAAGATGAGTCCAGAGGAGAGATTGAAGAAGTTAAATGAGCTTAGAGAAGAGCTTATGAAGCTTAGGTTGAAGGCAGAAGCTGGTACGCTAGATAATCCGGGTAAGATAAGGGCTATTAGAAAGACTATAGCAAGGATATTGACGATTATGCGGGAAGAGGAGTTGAAGAAACAGCGTGGCGAGAAAAAGTCCTAGATTTTTAGTTTTCGAAAACACTGTCTCATTCTAAGTGGTTGGGGTAGACTTTGCGTAGATCAGCTTGGAACATCTTTTTCCACGAGCTTATTGGGCTTCGTGTTAGAGTGTTACACCATTCTGACCCCACTATTTCGGGTCTAGAAGGGACTGTTGTGGGAGAGACTACCAACACGCTTGTTATAGAGTGTAGAGATGGTGTGAAGCGTGTACCTAAGAAGCAAGGTGTCTTCCTCTTCTGGATTCCGAGAGAGGGATGGGTTCTTGTATACGGAGAAGAAATAAGCGGCGACTCGGTTGAGAGGCTTAAGAAGTTGGAAAGGTTGAGAGGTGTAGGGTGGCTTGTCCGTAAGAGTAAGGAACGTAGGTATACCCGGCATTAAGCCTCCAGAGAGGACGTGTAATGATAAGAAGTGTCCTTGGCATGGCAAGGTTAGAGTTCGTGGGCTAATACTAACTGGTGTTGTTGTGAAAGCTAAGATGCAACGTACTGTTGTTGTTGAGCGTGAATACCTCTACTACGACAGAAAGTATAAGCGTTATGAGCGTAGGCGTAGCAAGATACATGCCCACAATCCACCCTGTATCAACGCTAAAGAAGGAGACATTGTTGTGATAGGTGAGACTAGACCATTGGCAAAAACAGTGCACTTTGTAGTACTTGCTGTGATTGGTCATAAAGAGTTGCGCTAGCCTTAAAGGCTGCAAAAAGGTTTCAACCAAGTTTGTGGGGTAGCTGGTCATGGTCAAGCGTGAAGCTGCGGGTGGTCCTCGAAGACATGTTAACACAGGTTTGCAAGTTGGTAGCTATGTGAAGGTGGCTGATAATAGTGGTGCAAAGGAAGTCATGATAATAGGTGTTATTGGGTACAAGGGTAGGCTTAGAAGGATACCACCAGCAGGCGTTGGTGATATGGTTGTTGTCACTGTGAAGAAGGGTACTCCAGAGATGAGAAAGCAGGTTGTTAGAGCTATCATAGTTAGGCAGAAGAGACCGTTTAGAAGACCTGATGGCACCTGGGTTGCATTCGAAGACAACGCTGTAGTCATAGTGTCTCCTGATGGCACGCCCAAAGGCAGTGAGATTCGAGGGCCTATTGCGAGAGAAGCTGCTGAGAGATGGCCAAAGGTAGCTAATATAGCTAGCATAATCGTCTAAGCGCAGAGGTGTAGTTGCTGTGAGATGGATAAAGTCTAGCCAGCCTAGGAAGCAGCGTAGAGCTTTCTTCAACGCCCCGCTGCATAAGAGACAGAAGATGATGGCTGCACCACTATCTCCAGAGCTTAGACAGAAGTATGGTATTCGTAGCCTCCCAGTACGCGTTGGAGATGAAGTAGTTATAATGCGTGGTGATTGGAAGGGTCATCGTGGTAAGGTTGTCAAGGTTGACCTTAAGAGGCTTAGAATATACGTTGAGGGCGTTACTGTGAAGAATGCGCGTGGAGAACCTCGCTACTACCCTATCCACCCATCAAATGTCATGATTGTCAAGTTGAACTTGGAGGATAAAAGAAGGCTTGAAATAATAGAGAGGAAGAGGAAAGCTCGTGAAGAGTATCTAGCTATTCTCCGAGCAGGCAAAACTGAAGAGGTGAAGAGTAGCGAGGCTAGCTCGGGTGGTAGCTGATGGCGCGAATGGGTGGTAGGAGGCATCTCAAAACACTAGCTGCGCCAAAGTTTTGGCCTGTTCGTGGCAAGGTAGGAGTATTCACTGTTAAGCCGTCACCTGGCCCTCACCCGATACACCGCTGTATTCCACTATTGATAATTGTGAGAGACGTGCTAGGGTATGCGAAGACAGGGCGTGAGGCTAGGAAGCTGATAGCTGAAGGCCACTTCAAAGTTGATGGGCGTGTACGTAGAAACTACAAGTATCCAGTAGGCTTTATGGATGTGCTGGAAGTGGTTGATACTGGTGAGAAGTATAGAGTGTTGCCATATCCAGTCAAGTTCTTCATACTACACCCTATCAGTGATGAGGAGGCGAAGTTCAAGCTTGGTAGAGTCGAGGATAAGAGTACTGTGAAAGGTGGTCATATACAGCTTCACCTTCACGATGGTCGTAACGTGTTGATAAGGGTTAGCGATCCAACAAATCCTGTTGAGGCTAAACCGTATAAGACTCTAGGAACTGTCAAGATCTCTATCCCAGAACAGAAACTCTTAGACTATGCACCGCTAGAGATAGGCAGTCCAGTTATAGTGTTTGGTGGTCGTAATGTTGGGCGTGTTGGACGTGTAGTCAGCATACATCGTGGTATGAGACGTTATCGTAGCATCGTCACCATAGAAGATGTTAGAGGTGAAAAGTTCCAGACAAGTCTCGACTACGTCTTTGTGATAGGACCACCTGGAGGAGAACCTTGGATATCCCTGCCTGAAGGTGCATGGAAATGAGCACTCCAGGCCTACCTCTCCCACCACAGGTTGTCGAGGAGATAAAGAAGAAATGGGAGTCAAATCCGATGCTAAAGCCGAGAATAGCCAAGGTCACAGTAAACATTGGTGTTGGCGAATCTGGTGAAAGACTTCAAAAGGCTGCTAAGGTTCTCGAGGAGATTACTGGTCAGAAACCCGTCTTTACAAAGGCTAAAAAGACGATTAAAGACTTTGGGATCCGTAAAGGCGAGAACATAGGTGTTAAGGTTACACTAAGAGGTGAGAAAGCAATAGAGTTTCTCAAGAAGGCGTTTGAGGCTATTGGATGGAGGTTGAAAGCTAGTCAGTTTGACGATTTTGGCAACGTCTCGTTTGGCATAAAAGAGCACATCTACATTCCCGGGGTAAGGTATGATCCTGAGATAGGCATTTTCGGAATGGATGTTGCAATAACCATTGAAAGGCCAGGTTATAGGGTTTTGAGGAGGAGAAGGTGTAGGAAAAAGCATATTCCAAGGAGGCATAGAGTAACCAAAGAAGAGGCAATGGTTCTTCTTCACGAAATGTTTGGAGTGACTATAGAATAACCCCCCTTCACATGAGAAGCATGTGTTGGGGTGAAGGTGTATGGGTAAGTATAGACCTCCAAAGCATGTTAGGATAGGTCGTGGAGCTGTTAGTTGTCAGCGTTGTGGTAGTCACGATGCTGTTATTAGAAAGTATGGGCTTAACCTTTGTAGGCAGTGTTTCAGAGAATTGGCTGTAAGCCTCGGCTTTAGAAAGTACATGTGAGGTGAGTCTGTATGGTAATGCTTGACACGCTAGCAAACGCTCTTGCAGCTATAATGAATGCTGAGATGAGAGCTAAACCAGAGGTTATTATCTGGCCAGCATCAAAGCTGATTGCGGCTGTACTGCGTGTTATGCAGCAAGAAGGCTACATTGGCGAATTCGAGTATATTGATGATGGGCGTTGGGGTAAGATCAGAGTTAGGCTTCTTGGTAGGATAAACAAGTGTGGTGTGATTAAGCCAAGGTTCCCAGTAAAGTATAGGGACCTCATAAAGATGCCAGATTGGCTTAGAAAGTATCTGCCGAGCAGAGATATTGGCATATTGATATTGTCGACAAGCCAGGGTGTGATGTCGCATAAAGAGGCTATAAGGCGGCATATTGGCGGCGTACTACTAGCCTACGTCTACTAACCATTTTTCTAAAACAATTGTCGTGAGGTGGGTATAGTGGTAAAAATTGTTCACGTTGAGGAGCGCGTTCCTGTACCTGAGAACGTTGAAGTCAAAATAGATGGTATGAAGGTGACTGTGAAAGGGCCTAAGGGTGAGTTAACAAAGGATTTCTCACATGCAAAAGGCGTGATTATAAGACTTGAGGAGGGTGAGAAGGGTAAAGAGGTTGTTGTAGAAGCCTATTTTGCGAATAGGAGGAAGAAGGCGTTAGTAGGCACTATTGCTGCACACATAGAGAATATGATAACAGGTGTTACTAAAGGTTACAGGTATAGGTTGAAGATAGTCTATTCACACTTCCCCGTTAACGTGAAGGTTGAAGGTGATAAGGTTATCATAGAGAACTTCTTGGGTGAGAAAGCGCCTAGAATCGCCAAAATATTTGGCAATGTGAAGGTTAGAGTTGAGAGGGATGAGGTGATAGTTGAGGGTATAGATATCGAGGCTGTTGGCCAGACAGCTGCAAATATAGAGTTGGCTACAAAGGTCAAAGGGTTTGATCGTAGAGTGTTTGTCGACGGTATCTACATATACAAGAAAGAGTTTATGGAGGATTGAGGGGGTGATTCCATTTGGCTAGGCCGTCAGGTGAAGAGCTGCAACGTTTGCTTAAGCTTCGCAAGGAGTTGAAGTCTAAGAAGCCAGAGTTCCTTAGAACTCTATGGTGGAAGTTCCCGAAGTTCAAGAATGATCCGAAGTGGAGAAAGCCTAAAGGTATAGACAACAAGATGAGGCTTAGGCTTAAAGGATATCCCCCAATAGTTGAGGTTGGCTATAGGGGGCCAGCAGCAGTAAGAGGTCTCCACCCATCAGGGTTAGAGCCTGTCCTAGTGCACAATGAGAAGGAGTTAGAAGGTTTAGATCCGTCAAAGCATATTGTGATTATAGCATCGACTGTTGGGTTGAAGAAAAGGTTAAAGATATTGGAGAAAGCACGTCAACTAGGACTTAGAGTGGCAAACGAGTAAGGGTGGGCGTGTATGCCTACTCCAGATCTTTCACTTCAAAGAAGACTTGCTGCTGACATTCTAGGTGTTGGAGAGTCTAGGATATGGATTGACCCTACTAAGATTGACAAGGTAGCTCAAGCTATTACTAGAGAGGATGTGCGCAAGCTTATCAAGGAGGGCATTATAAGGGCTAAGCCTGCTCATTCTCCAAGTAGGGGTAGGTGGCGTGAACGGCACAAGGCTAAGAAGAAGGGTAGACATCGTGGTCCAGGCCGTAGGAAGGGTCCTGCAACTGCTAGAAGAGATCCAAAGGAGGAGTGGATGCACCGTATAAGGAAGATAAGAAGGTTCTTGCGCTGGCTTAGAGACCATGGGATTATCGATAGGAAGACCTACCGTCAACTCTATCGATGGGCTAAAGGTGGTATGTTCCCAACCTTCGCCTCTCTAAGACGCTGGTTGATCGAGCACGGCTATCTCAAAGGCTAATGTTACGCGTTCCATTTTGGCAGGTTTTCTGCTTCCTATTCTGCAAGATTGTGGCTGGTTCTCCACCTTCGTGTTCTCCTCGTTTTAACTTGGCCATTTTACTATTTAAGGGGCTGTAACCCGGTCTTGTCTTTGGCATGGTGTTTTGGTGGTAGGGGTTGGCCAGAGGCCCAAGATATAAGGTGCCTAGGAGGAGGCGTAGAGAGGGTAAGACGAACTACTACAAGCGTTACCGTATGATATTGTCGGGTAAGCCTAGGTTTGTTGTTAGAAAGACGAACAAGTACATCTGGGTGCAAGTAGTTATTGCGAATCCCAAAGGCGATATCACGGTTGCTGCAGCTCATAGTAGAGAACTTGTTAAGAGGTATGGTTGGAAAGCAGGTACAAAGAATGTTCCTGCAGCTTATTTGACTGGGTTGTTGGCAGCGCTTCGCGCGCTCAAAGAGGGGATAACTCATGCTATAATAGACATTGGCTTGCACAGACCCACTAAAGGTGCTAGAGTTTTTGCAGCGCTTAAGGGCGCTCTTGATGCAGGTTTGGAGATTCCACATAGCCCTGAAATACTGCCTAGCGAAGACCGTATTCGTGGTGAGCATATAGCAAGGTATGCAGAGCTTTTAGAGTCTCAAAACCCGGAGTTGCTTAAGCGTAGATTCTCAGTCTATCTTGCAAACGGTCTTCACCCAAAGGATCTGCCAAAGCACTTTGAGGAAGTGAAGCAGAAGATTTTGGAAGACTACCGTGAAGTTTTAGAGAAGGTGAAAGCCGCAAAGGCTGTGCAGGGGGTGTCTGCTGGGTGAGCATGTCAGCTTACAACTCTGAAGTTGAGACTGAGTGGAAGCCTAGAACGTTTGTAGGCAAGCTTGTGAAGGAGGGTAAGATTTAGAGCATATACGAGATATTCGAGAAGAACCTGCCAATATTAGAGCCAGAGATAGTTGACTATCTTGTTGGTCCTGAGCTTAAAGTAGAAACTGTTGATGTTACGCTTGTCCAGAAGATGACTGATGCTGGTAGAATTAATAGATTCCGTGTAGTGGTTGTTGTTGGCAACGAGGATGGTCTTGTTGGTGTTGGACAGGGTAAAGCTAGACAGCTTAGAATTGCCATAGACAAGGCTATCAGGAATGCTAAACTCAACATAATCCCCGTTCGCCGTGGTTGTGGTAGCTGGGAGTGCCTTTGCGGAGAACCTCATAGCGTGCCGTTTGTAGTGCAGGGAAAGGTTGGTAGTGTCAGAATCGTGCTAAAGCCTGCTCCAAAGGGTACTGGATTAGTAGCAGGAGATGCTGCTAAGGTGGTATTGAGGCTTGCCGGTATACGTGATGTTTGGACTTTCACAAGAGGAGAAACTAGAACAACAATAAACTTTGTGAAGGCTACCTACGAGGCTTTAAAGCAGACATATAAGTTTGTTACGCCTAAAGACTGGCTTAGAGCTGGTATGGGGGCTGGTAAAGCTTGAGCGAGGATGTCAAGCTTTACGCGATTATAAGGCTTAGAGGTAGAGTTGGAGTACCACCAGACATACGCTATACGCTCAGTCTGCTAAGGTTGCACCGTAAATTCCACTGTGTATTGTATCCATCGACTCTACCAGGAATATGGGGTATGTTGCACAAGGTCAAGGATTGGGTTACTTGGGGTGAGATAAACAGGGAAACATTGATCGAGCTGTTGCGTAGAAGGGGTAGGATTCCAGGCAACAAACCTCTTACAGAGGAATATCTTAGAGAGAAACTTGGAATTTCAAGTTTTGAAGAGCTTGCCGACAAGCTTCTTCGTGGAGAGATAATGTTGCACAAGTTGAAGGACAAGAGGACACACACTTGGATTATAAAGCCAGTATTTCGTCTACACCCACCACGTGGAGGGTTCCGTGGAAGCATAAAGAAGCCCTATGGTGCTGGTGGAGAGCTAGGCTATAGAGGAGAGGCTATAAACGAGCTCATCAAACGCATGCTCTAAATCTGTGGTCTGTGGTAGGTGATCGTGAATGGTTGTTCGTAGGAGGAAGAAGAGTAGGAAGTTGCGTGGTAGAACTAGAACGATGGGTTGGGGTAGAATAGGCCAGCATCGCGGTAGCGGTTCGCGAGGCGGTTTTGGTGCTGCTGGTATGCACAAGCACAAGTGGAGCTGGGTTGTCAAGTACGCGCCAACATGGTTTGGCAAGCATGGCTTTAACAGACCTCCATCACTAGTCTATAAGCCTATGGAGATAAATGTAGGCGAACTCGATGAGAAGGTCGATGACTGGCTTGAGAAAGGCCTTGCAAGTAGAGAGGGTGACATGATAGTAGTGGACTTGGCTAAGCTAGGCTATAACAGGTTGCTTGGTAGAGGTAGAGTTACTAAAAAGCTAAAGGTTATAGTGCCTATGGCTACAGAGAGAGCTATAAAGAAGATTGAAGAGGCTGGTGGCAAAGTAGTTGTTTTGTCTGCTAAAGGTGAAGCAAGCTAATCAACGTGTTAGACTCTGTTTCCCGTCTAACACCTTCTACACTTGTGTCGGGATGTGTAGTCAACTAGACTGTTTTTATAGGGTTGGGCTAGTGTTGAGAGCTCGGTGCGTGTTTGTTGGGTGTGCTAGAAGCATTAGCAGCGTTTTCAAACTTTATTCCATCGGTTAAGAAGCCGGTTAGAAGGCCATCTCTACCCACTAGGCTTGCGTGGACAAGCCTAATAGTCATACTATACCTTGTAATGAGTGAAATACCTCTTCTAGGTGTGCCAGTTACAGGTGCTCAGACAAGTCCTACGCTTGCATCAATACTGCTTGGCATGACTACTGGTTCGCTTATGACGCTTGGTATAGGTCCTATTGTGACAGCAGGTATAGTGTTGGAAGTTCTTGTTGGTGGTGGTTTGCTAAAACTTGATCTAACGAAACCACGTGATAGAAGGCTGTTTATGGGTGCTCAGCGTACTCTTGCTCTACTCTTTGCAGCTTTTGAAGCTAGCATGTATGCTCTAGGATGTACATTCTGGGTGCCAGCTCTTGGTGGTGGTATTACGGCTTGTCCAGCAACACCTATACAGAGAGTTGGTGTTGTTATACAGCTTGTGCTTGCAACACTGATACTTCTATGGTTTGACGAGTTGACTAGGAAGGGTTGGGGTCTTGGTTCTGCTCTTAGCCTCTTCATAGTTGCAAATGTTGCTAAGGGTATGTTCTGGGAGATAGGTGGGCCTATACCTGCTCCTGGTACAAACGGTCAGCAGTACTATGGTGTGCTTGCAGAAGCTATACTGAATGGTAATTGGGCTGGTGTAGTGCTTAGGAAGGGGTTGCCAGACTTAGTGGGCCTTATAATGACCTTCGTCATTATAGCGGTGCTAGTCTATCTCCAGCTAATGAGGGTCTACATACCAATTGCTAGTCCACGTATGGGCACTATACGTAGTAGAATCCCACTACAATTCTTGTATGTGACCAACATACCAATACTCTTTGTAGCAATATTTGTTGCAGATATACAAGTGTTTGCCGGGATTGCAGCAGCACTAGGAGGACCAGCAAACCCCATAGCGCAAGCTCTCCACATGCTTGCAACGTATATGACGCCTCCAAGAGGCCTTCTAAATGTTGTTTCAGAGCCTTTGAGAGCGCTTACAAGCACTATAGCGTGGATAACACTGTCAATACTCTTTGGCTTCATTTGGGTTGAAGTTGCTGGTTTGAATCCGGAGAAGCAAGCTGAGAACATAGTGAAGTCTGGCCTTCAAATTCCAGGTATTAGGAGAAGCCCAAGACTATTGGCAAAAGTACTTGAAAAGTATATATACTCGCTAACGTTGATCAGCTCGATAATTGTTGGCGTAATAGCAGTTGTAGCAGACTTCTTTGGCGCTTACGGCTCTGGATCTGGTCTAGTGCTTTCAGTAGGCATAGTGTACAACTTCTACCTAACGTTAGCGTATGAGAGAACGTTAGAGATGTACCCAGTACTAAGACGGCTCGTATCGTAAACATAGCCTCTACACTTATTTGGTTAGACGTTGTTGTCTGTAGCAGGGTTTGAGGTCTTGGTCTCTCGAAACCCCTTCCTAACACTCATAGTGACAGGAGTGCCAGGTGTTGGCAAAACCACTGTTTTACGCGAAGTATCAAAGATCTTGGAAGAGCGTAAAGTGAAACATCTAGTGCTAAACTTTGGCGACTTCATGTTGATTGCAGGGAAAAGACTCGGATTGGTAGAACATCGTGACCAGATTAGACATCTTCCTCTACGTCGCCAGCTTGAGCTTCAAGAGGAGGCTGCTAAAGCAATAGTGGAAGAAGCATCGTCGAAACTCGATGAAAGTGGTGTTCTGCTAGTAGATACACACGCTATAATTAGAACCTCTACGGGCTATTGGCCTGGTCTACCATTTGGAGTGGTTAGTGTGCTTAAACCAGACTCCATCGTTGTTGTTGAGTCGAAGCCAGAGGAGATACTTGCTAGGCAGATGAGGGATAAGAGCAGGTATAGGGCTGATATGAGCGATATTGAGATTATCAAGGAGTTGTTGGAGATAGCACGTAGCGCAGCTATAGCTAGTGCTGTACTGGTTGCTTCTAGCGTCTACATAGTCTACAACGTTGAAGGCGACCCCTCGATAGCGGCTAGGAAGATTGTGGAGCTCATCGAGAAACTACGTTAGAGGTTAGATCTGGTCTTGGATCTTCTCATACAGACGCTCTTCCTCATCCTCCTACCCCTATCCTCGATACTATTGGCCGATATGGCTGTGTTTTTGAGTTTAAGAGGTGTTCAAAACTATGCTATTGCAAAGCTAGTACTGGAAATTGGTGCTGATGAACTTCGGAAGCTTGGTAGGCAGCCTGATAAGCGTGCTATGAGGAGGTTGAAGAAGTATAGGCCTATCTTTGAAGAGTTTAGGAGGAGATTTATGCGTATCCAATTCTACCGTTTCATGCTCCTGCTAACTCTCTACATATTATCGATTGTGGTAGGCTATAGAGCCTACAGGTTTTTAGTGCCGATGAAACTCTGTATACCATTCATAAGCTTTGCTGTAGATGGTGCATGTTATACCATGCCAGTACTAGTTATCGTGCTCGGATACATACTCTGGCTACCTCTTGTCGAAGAACCACTTCTAGCAGTTAGCGTTTATAGGAGGCTAGCAAAAGCGGGTGTCGTGGGGGTGCGAGAAAGTGCCTCGACCAGCTCTGAGGACGAGAAGTAGACGTCGTGTCTACCGTAGAACGCCTGGAGGTAGAACGGTTATACACTATGAGAAGCGTAAGCCTGGTCCTGCTCGCTGTGGAATGTGTGGTATGCCTTTGAATGGCGTGCCTAGGCTAAGACCTGTAGAGCTTAGAAACCTTCCTCTCTCGCAGAAGAGGCCGGAGCGTATGTTTGGCGGTGTTCTTTGTGTAAGGTGTCTGGAAAAGGTGTTGAAGAAGACTATAAGAGAGCAAGTTATTGCTGAGCTTGAGAAGATTATAGCCAGTAGAACTCAACAATCTAGCGCGGCTGCCGAGTCTTGAGCTCGGGCAAGCGTGGTCCTGTTATAGCTGTTAGTGGGCCTCCAGGTAGCGGTAAAACAACGTATGCACGTCTCATAGCCAAGGATTTTGGGTTAGAACTACATTCTGCTGGTAGTATTTTCCGCGAGATAGCGAGAAAACTTGGTGTTAGCCTTGAAGAGCTGAATAGGCTTGCAGCTGAAGACCCAAGCATCGACTTTGAAATAGATAGGATGACTCTTGAGTTGAGTAGAAGAGGCAATGTTGTTGTTGAAGGTCATCTTGTAGCTTGGGTTTTAGCTCACACTGCAGACGCGAAAATATACATTACAGCACCACTCGATGTTAGAGTTAAACGTATTGCTGCTCGTGAAGGTAGAAGCGAGTTTGAAGTTCTCCGTGAAACGCTTGTTAGAGAGAATATGCAGGCTAGACGTTTCAAAGACTACTACGGTTTCGACGTCAACGACCTCTCGATATTTGATCTGGTTATAGACACTTCAAAGCTAAGCATAGAAGAGGCTTACGAGGTCATTAAAACATTCCTATGCAGCAAGCTTAAACGACTCGGCTATCTCGAGCACTACCAGCGTGCATGTATAGGCTAGCCAGAACACGCTAGTGGTTTTCTAGCCAAAAATTCCACCTATGTGGCAGGCCATAGGCAGATTCAACTTCTCGTGAGAGCATTAGCAGAGTATCATGCTCTTTGCCTAAAGAGCTAAAACCCTCTAAGAGGCTAGGTGGGCTAGAGTATGGGTGAGTGTGTATGCCTGCGATAGAGGTTGGAAGACTCTGTGTTAAACTACGTGGTCGTGAAGCTGGTAGGAAGTGTGTGATTGTAGACATAATAGATGACAACTTTGTCCTAATCACTGGCCCTAAGGATGTTAGTGGTGTGAAGAGGAGAAGAGCCAATATAAACCACATCGAAGTGCTGCCCTACAAGATAGACATACAGCCTGGTGCTAGCGATGAAGAGGTTAAAAAGGCTTTAGAGCAAGCAGGCCTGCTAGACTTTATGAGGGAGCGTGTAAAGGTTGAGCTAAAACCTGGCCTTGTCTAGGTCTTGCCTAGGCTCTCTGGCAACCTCTAAACACTTTTGTAGCTAGACCTCCAGTCTTTAGACCAACAGTTTATTCTCTAGCACCTTCTTTTTCTCCACGGGTAGGGTGCTGGGTTTGGCTGACATAACGAGTAAAGGGCTAGAGTTTATTCGTAGACTAGACGAGTTTGGTGGTGTTAAAAGCGAGTGGATTGTTAAGGCAGAGGAGGAGACGAGTCCCGACTACGGTAAACTGCCTTGGGAGAGGCCTATAGAGGAGCATATTAGGAAGGGTGTTATCCCTCTAGACAAGCCGCCAGGTCCTACAAGCCACGAGGTTGTTGCGTGGATTAAGAGGATGCTTGGCCTAAACAAAGCTGGTCATGGTGGTACGTTAGACCCTAAGGTTACTGGCATGCTTCCTGTAGCTCTTGAAGAGGCTACCAAGATCATTGGCACAGTAGTGCATACAGGTAAAGAGTATATCTGTGTAATGCAGCTGCATCATCCTGTTCCAGAGGAGGAGCTTAAGAAGGTTGTGAAGATGTTTGAGGGTGTGATATACCAGAAGCCTCCACTGCGTAGTAGTGTTAAGAGGAGTCTTCGTAAGAAGCGTATAAACCGCATAGAGCTTCTAGAGTATGATGGACGTTATGCATTGTTGAGAGTTGACTGTGAAGCTGGAACCTATATGAGGAAGCTCTGCCACGATATCGGCCTTATACTCGGCGTTGGAGCACACATGAGGGAGTTGAGGAGGATTAGAAGTGGCCCATTCCACGAGGATAAGGGGATTGTTAGACTGCAAGAGCTTAGCGAGGCTCTCTACCGCTGGAAGGTTGAAGGTAGAGATGATCTGCTTAGAAGGTATATTCTCCCGATGGAGTATGCCATAAGCCATCTACCTAAAGTCGTTATAAGAGATACAGCTGTTGACGCGATAGCCCATGGCGCTCATCTAGCGGTTCCAGGTATAGCTAGGCTTCACGCTAACATAAAGAAGGGCGATCTAGTAGCAATATTGACTCTTAAAGGCGAACTAGTGGCTTTGGCTACTGCTGAGATGAGCGCCCAAGAGGTAGAAAAGGCTAGGAAAGGGATAGCCTTTAGGATAAAGAGGGTTATAATGAAGCCTGGAGTCTATCCAAGTGCTTGGAAGAAAAAGAAGGAGAGAGCGAAGGAGAAACAGGAGGGGAAAAGCTAGCCCACAACCTCTATCCTTCTAATCCTCTTGTAGGGTGCAACTCTACTGTTAACCCATTCTAGAAGCTCTTTCACATCAACTTTCACCCCACTCTTAAGCCAGACTTTTGCTACAGGAACTTGTCCTAGCTCTCCAGCAGGCTCTCCATAGACTTCAGCCTTCTCGACAGCTGGATGTTTTTCGAGTATAGCCTCTAGATCTCGTGGGAATATGGGATAGCCCTTATACTTCAACATCCTCTTGCGCACGCCGCGGAAGTATAGATGGCCATCTCGGATCTCGATTATATCGCCAGTTCTAAGCCATCCTCCTAAGAAGACCTTTCTAGTCTCCTCTGGATCGCCATAGCCTTTCATCACCATAGGACCTCTAACTAGAAGCTCGCCCACACCCTCGCGAACCCTTCTACCTGGATCTTCTAGGCTTACCAGTGCAACTTCAACACCTGGCATAGGCCTACCAATACTGCCTAAGGGGTTGTCTTGGGGGAGTGTTGCTGAGACTGGAGCAGCCTCCGTCATACCATACAACTGTAGTAGTGGTGCTCCAACCTGTTTCTCCCAACCCTCTCTAACCTCTGCAGGTAGTGGTGCTCCAGCACTAACAGCAAAGCGTAGACTATCTAGCTTTGCTAGACCAGCAGAGAGTAGTGCTTGGTATAGTTGTGGTGCGCCAAAAATTGCTGTCGGCTTTAAAACTCTAATACTTTGTACAGG
>DQUB01000003.1 GCA_015662475.1 Pyrodictium sp. | reverse complement strand
GGATTGTTTCTCGATCAACGCAAAAACCGTATACTCTTAGAACACATGGTAAACTCGTTTGAAAACGCGACAGTTCTCGACCTTTTCTCCTACACAGGAGGATTTGGCATTCACGCTCTAGCCACAGGAGCTAGAAAAGCTGTGTTCGTTGAACAGGATAGAAAAGCTATTGAAATGCTTATGAAGAATATCGAGTTAAACAAGATACCTAAAGACAAAGTAGAGGTTGTAAACGATAATGTATGGAAAGCACTACGATACCTAGCTAGGAGAAGAGAAAAATACGATGTTGTCATTGTAGACCCACCAGCATTCATTCCATACAAAGAGGCAAAACAAAAAGGCAAAGAAGCCTACCTACATCTCTACAGACACTCTCTAAACCTGCTCAATAGACCAGGGATAATATTCTACAGTAGTTGCTCTGCATTCCTCACCGAAGAAGAGTTTAAGGAGATGATACAATCAGTTCTATCACAAACAAACTACCACGTATTAACACTACAACGTACTCCGGAAGATCACCCTAGTAGGCCTTCGGCACCATATTTGGACTACTTAAAATCAGCGTATATATTGGTGGAAGATTAATATCCTAGTCAGTCTCAATACCATAACCCAACTATGGGGTGTAACCGACGGGGGTACACCAACAACATGTATACCTCAGGCTGGTTTGTACTACTACCAATACACCTACTAACAACACACGAGGTACCTTGGGTACCAACGAGATATGAACTAATATCACACATAATGAGAATTGCACGGGTAGGTCCTGGTGATGTCTTCTACGACCTAGGTTGTGGAGATGGGAGAGTTGTAATAGAAGCAGCAAAGAGAGGAGCAAAAGCAGTATGCATCGAGATTAGAGAGGATTTGCTGCGCCAAGCAAAAGAGAATGCAAAGAAAGCTTGTGTATATGAGAGAATAAAGTTTATACATGATGACTTCTTTAGAGTAGACTTAAGCGATGCAACCATCGTATACATGTACCTGTTGACTAGAGTTAATGAGAAACTTAGACCTAAACTTCAACGAGAACTTAGTATAGGCACTCGAGTAGTCACTTTAGACTTTGCAATACCAAAATGGAGACCCGTACACATAGAAAAGCATTACACAGGTGGTCTAGAACGAACAATTTACCTCTACATCAAAGGGGTAAGCGATGTTTTCACAGAAACCGTCTAAATACGGCGAAAACAACTACTGGCAACGAAATTCTTGAAACCAGACCAACTTAAAAAGCTGGATATACTAGTCTTCCACCCACCATAACAAGTAGGCTAGAATGTGAAGAAGAAAAACAGTTAGGTTAACTCTACTGTGCAGGTAAACTTATCTTCAACTTTTGAACTAACTCTTTGTATCGATTCCTTACAGTAACCTCTGTTACACCTGCAGCACGCGCTATCTCCTTTTGGGTACGTCGTTCATTTAGTTCAAGTGCAGCAATATAGATTGCAGCTGCAGCTAAACCAGCTGGATCCTTACCTGCTGTCAAACCTTTACGTCTAGCTTGAATCAATATTTCAATAGCACGTTTCTCGACCTTGGGCGATAGACCTAGAGCTGTTACAATACGAGATACAAATCTTGTTGGATCGGCTAGCGGCATACGCATCTTGAGCTCACGAATGAGCAAACGATAGCATCTAGCAACCTCTTTTCTTCCACCTTTCACATACTCTGCAATCTCATCTAGAGTCTTAGGTATACCACGCAACCTACAAGCTGCGTATATTGCAGCAGCAGCAACAGATTCTAGACTCCTTCCTCTAACAAGCCCTTTCTCAGCTGCTTGTCTGTAGATAAGCATTGCATCATCTATTATGCTACGTGGAAGGCCCAAAGCTTCAACCAATCTTGTTATTTCACGTGCAGCTTGCTCAACATTCTTCTCAATACTGGTAGCTGTACGAAGCTTAGCCTGTAACCTTCTAAGACGCTCAGCTTCAAGCCTAGCACGTGACTCGAGTTTACGACCGGTAGCATCACGATAAGTACCCATAGTGGTAAGTACACCGTAATCAGGCAACACATGGCTTAATGGCGAACCAACACGACTACGACGGGTTTTCTCTTCGGGAGTGTAGGCACGCCACTCAGGACCAGTATCAATTGCAGATTCCTCAACAACTTCTCCTGTCAAAGTACAGATGTACTCACCCCTTTCCTCATCAAACACTATGTATTCTGGTGGACACGTGCTGCCCTTCTCATGCTGCTCCTCTTCAAATTCGTAAGTGTGCTCAGCCATAAATCAGAAATCCCCCCACAACCGAAACCCTTAAACCCTTCCACACCGGTATTAAGGCCTAACCCTATATAAGCATTGCCCTGCTATTCACATTATACCATTGTAATTCGAAAATATTCTACAATTGTTTGTTTCAAGACTTGAAGACTTTTACACTTGACAAGTTCCATCTTCCACAATTTCTCATAATTTCCACAATGCACAATCTGCTCTCTAAATACAATATGACATAGAGTGATAGGATGATAAGCAAATGGCAAACAAATGGCAGTCTTTCAACACACATGCACAGTTACTCTTGCCTTTCACGAACTTGTCTTTTTCACGTCATATTCTATTCACAGTTTAGCCCAGAATACAAATTCAAAAACAATGGTCTTTACTTCAAACATACGCTTCTGTACACAAAATTTAAAATGTAATATTTCAAATGACAGAAATAAATGATATGTTGGAAATATAACTGATGTCAAACATACATGCAAGCATTGTTGCTTTGAACAGGCTGCAAGTTTGCCAGGCAGATCTTTCTCACTCACTCTAACAATAGAGAGTCTGCTTATGCATTTCTCAATTTTTGAATTAAGGTCTCTGACTCACTTAACTGTAATGTTTAAGAGTGCAACTTGACGGTTCTATATAGAACAATAGAAGTTGAAAAAACAGTTTTATAAGAACGATTATGCTGAGCTATGATCTAGAACTAGTTTTGGCTTCCAAAGAGCTTTGTAATTGAGTATGGGTGTATGCACATATATTATGGCTAGTTTTTGAGATTAAAAACTCTTGGAAAAGTGGAAAGAGAGGCTCATTTGCTAAACGGTATAAGTTTCGATAGCTCAGTAAG
>DQUB01000055.1 GCA_015662475.1 Pyrodictium sp. | reverse complement strand
TCGAGCAACACGATATAGGCATTCTCAATCCTTCTAGGCATTGCAGGATGAACAACCTCTTTGTCGATGACAATACCGTAGATCAACTTTGTATCTTTAAGGCTGCCTCCATGCTTCTTGACAATCTGTATGTGTCTAGGTCGATATACCACCTGTCACCTCTCTTTTCCGCAATCTGTTTTACAGCTTTGACTGCTAGTTCTGCTAGATAGTCTCTAGCACCGTGTACAGCTTTGCTTGTCAAGCTTGTCCTTGCAATCTTCTTTAGCGTCTCCTCATCGTTAATGTCTATCGGCTCTGCTATTTCGTGAAGCTTCTTAATTGCAAGCTCTGCAGCTTTCTTAAAACCACTTACAATTATTGTTGGGTGGATATCCTTTGCAAGAAGCTCTTCAGCTTGCTTTAGAAGCTCGCCTGCAAATATCACAGATGTTTTTGTACCATCACCAACCTCTTCATCTTGACCTTTAGCAATCTGTACTACTAGCTTAGCTGTTGGATGCTGTACATCCATTTTGTCAAGTATTGTTGCACCATCATTTGTGATTGTTATGTCGCCAAGACTGTCAACAAGCATTTTGTCCATACCTTTAGGACCATAAGTTGTACGTAGGGTTTCTGCAATCGCGCGTACAACCATTATATTAGCTCTTAGAGCCTCTTTACCGTACGTTCTTTGAGTACCTTCCTTCAATATCAGTACTGGTACTCCCGTAGGTTCTATAGTGGCTGTAGCAGGCTTACTCATTCACTCACACCCCCCATGTATCTCCGTGGGCACGGTAGGTGCTACTTCTATAAAAATGTTTCGGTCTCCTTGGAGAAGAACACCACACCTTTTAAAAGAGGTTACTGTATCAAACTACGCTACGTGGGAGCTAGTAATGGGCAAAGTAAGACCTGGTCTTGTTAAGAGAACTGCAAGAAAACTTCTAGAAATGTACCCAGACCTCTTCACAGAAGACTTTGAGCACAACAAGCGTGTTGTTAGCATGTTATTGGAGGTAGAGTCTAAAAAGCTGAGAAACCAGATAGCAGGTTACGTAACACGTTTGGTAAAACTGTACAAACGTACTGGCGAGCTTGAACTATTGATCGAAGAGGCTAAGAGAAGGGAGGCTGGTGAGTATCAACAAGCAATTTCAACAGGATAAGTGTAACACGATTATTGAAGTCGAAATTGTAGGATCTCTAGCAGCTAAGCTTAAAACATCAAAGCTAGTATTTAGTGTAGAGGAGAGACTAACTGTAGAAAAGCTACTCTTACACTTAGCTGGTAGGCTTACACATATTTTCCACAACGCAAAACCCAAACCAGGAATCCTGATCTTCATAAATGGTCGAGACTATAGAGTGTATTCTAAAGACGAGTTGCTAGGGGATAAACTCAAAGTTGATATAATTCAGGTCTTCCATGGGGGCTAGTTTTGAGTGCACAACGTCCAAAGCCCACTAAATTCCTTGCAGTTAGCTGGCGTGATATCGAGGAAGGCTGTCTTAACATAGCAGAAAAGATTGTGAAAAGTGGCTATCGTGTCGATGTAATAGTTGGCATATTGCGTGGAGGTTGGGTTCCTGCTAGACTTCTCTCAGACTATCTTGGTGTTTCGAATGTTGGTGCTCTCGAAATAAAATTCTATAGAGGTGTTGGGGAGACAGGAGAAAAGCCTGTTGTAACACAACCGCTTGTTGTAGACATAAGAGACAAAAATGTGTTAATTGTAGACGATGTTGCAGATACAGGAAAAACTTTGAATGTAGCTCAAGACTTCCTCAGCCTATATGGTCCTAAGCAGGTTAAGACAGCAACCATCTACGTTAAACCTTGGTCGATAATAAGACCAGATTTCTATGCTTGGGAAACTGATGCTTGGATAATATTCCCATGGGATAAAGCTGAAACCTACGAGGAGCTCACATCTGCTAAGGGTATGGACATAGAGGAAGTTGCTCAACTTGGTGGTGAGACTGTTGAGCGAGTGCGTAGAATGCTTAGAATCAGGCATGAAGCACTACAAATTAGAGCTACTAGATAAAACGTATTTTGTATTGATATTAAGCTGCGATAGGAGCATTACATTTGAAAATGCACTCTTTAACATCGAAGCGCCAATGGTTGGAGCTTCAATCCGCCATATGGCACTAGCTGCTCTTCTAACAACACTGTTTGGAGAGACTAATAGGCGTCTAAAACGGATAAAAAATCCATTATACCGCTTTTTAGCCGTTCTTTTCGGCATACACCAGATAAACAAGCTTGCCGAAGTAGCCGAAAAGAGTTACAATACTATCCAAATAGCCGTCTTCAGAGACAAACCACCTACAAATATTGAGTGCAAGACTAGTAAAACACTTTGCCTACAAGCGAAAAACTACATTGATGCTATGAAAGAGTTTGGAGTAGAACTTAGCGATGCAGTAACTTCATCCTGCCAATCACTCGAACGATACGCTCTAACTCGTTCAGCTACATTTGCTGGTATTGGTAGGTTGTAGGGTACACTTTTCACCCCAGAGACAATACCTCAAGGGTAGGCTAGAGATTAGAGGAGGTGTGCTAGTGTGGCTTTTGTAGAAGAGGAGGAATGGTGGGAAGAGGAAGAGGAGGAAGAAGAGTGGTGGGAAGAGGAAGAAGAGGAATTTGAAGAGTTGGAAGAGGAGTGGTAGTAGGTCGGCCGACCTTAGTCCCTCATCACAGTTTTTGTGTCAGTGCCGTCACCACTCCTCATACTCAAGATTCTCGTTAGTCATATCCCTATTTATCTCGCTTACCAGTTTGAAGCATAAAGGCTTGGGAAAAGTATGGTGCGTATTGCAGTTGTTGATAGAGAGCTTTGTAGGCCTAGTAAGTGTAATCTAGAGTGTACGAGGTTTTGCCCCGTAAACCGTACTGGCAACAAAGCTGTTGAAATTGTTGGAGGTAAAGCTAGAATCTATGAAGAGGTGTGTACTGGTTGTGGTATTTGCGTCAAGAAGTGCCCCTTCAAGGCAATTTCGATAGTCAATTTGCCTGATGAACTGGAAAAGAGTCTTGTTCACCGATATGGTCCAAACGGCTTTAAACTTTATGGGCTTCCAATACCTAGAGAGGGTAGCATACTTGGTATAATAGGCAAGAATGGTACTGGTAAAACGACAGCGATAAGGATTCTCGCTGGCGAAATGAAGCCAAACCTTGGGCTTGAACGTGAGCCTTCTTGGGACGAGATTATAAGGAGGTTTAGAGGTAGCGAAATTCAAACCTACTTCAAAAAGCTTGCTGATGGAAAAATTAGAGCTGCACATAAGATACAATATGTAGACCTAGTACCACGCAAGATTAAAGGTCCTGTTGGCAAACTCTTAGAGATTGCTGATGAGCGTGGAGTTGTTAAAGATGTTGCCAAGTTTTTAGGACTAAATGCTCTCTGGGATAGAGATGTTAGGAAGCTTAGTGGTGGTGAACTCCAAAAATTCCTTGTTGCAGCTGTTATTTCGAAAGATGCAACCATATACCTTTTCGACGAGCCTGGAAGCTATCTAGATGTTCGTGAGAGAGTGAGAGTTGCAAGAGCTATTCGCTCCTTTATACCCAAGAACCGCTACGTAGTAGTTGTTGAACATGATATAGCTATGCTCGACTACCTCTCAGACTATGTCGTGATAATGTTTGGTGAGCCTGGCACATATGGTATTGCCTCTAAACCATATGGTGTTAGAGTAGGCATAAACAACTTCTTAAACGGCTACCTGCCTGCAGAGAACATGAGGATAAGAAGCGAGCCAATAAGATACCAGTTGACCCTCACAGACACAACGCCTGTAACCGGTAAAAGGTATCTTAGCTGGTCAAAGTTAAGTGTAAAACTTGGCGCTTTCAAACTTGAAGTAGAAGCTGGCGAACTATACGAAGGCGAAGTACTAGGCATTTTAGGCCCCAATGGTATAGGGAAAACAACATTTGTACGTGTACTAGCTGGCGAATTGAAGCCAGAAAGAGGAGATGTAGAGAAACCCTTGCCGAATCTAAAGGTGAGCTATAAGCCACAGTATGTGTCACCAGAGCTCTTTGGGGAGGAAAAGACCGTTGAAAATGTGCTTCGCGAAGCCAATCCTAGCGTCTTAACACCTGGAAGTTGGCTCTACGTAGAACTCGTCAAGAGACTAAGACTCGACAAATTACTAGATCGTAGAATTGACGAGCTTAGTGGCGGCGAGCTGCAAAAAGTAGCCATAGCTTACACATTAGCAAAAGAAGCTCATGTATATCTTCTTGACGAGCCTTCTGCCTACCTTGATGTGGAGGAGAGATTAGCTGTTGCAAAAACGATTAAAAGACTTACCGAAACACGTGGTGTTGCAGCACTTGTTGTTGAACATGATATTGCAGTTCAAGACTATCTAGCTAGTAGAATAATGGTGTTTAGAGGTAAACCTGGTTTCGAGGGCTATGCGAGCAAGCCTATGAATCTTAAAGATGCTATGAACTTGTTCCTTAAAGAACTTGGCGTGACTATAAGAAAGGATCCAGAGACTGGAAGACCGCGCATAAATAAGGAGGATAGCTATTTGGACAGATTGCAGAAGAGGATAGGCCAATACTACTACATTCCTAGACCCTCCGAAAAAGAGGCTGAGTAATTGCGAAAAGCGTAGAATTCTTCTACTCTCAACCAACCTAACCATACTCTACCGGTGTAAGAACGTGTCAGAGAAAGAGAAAGAAAAGACGACTATCAGCGTAATTAAAGCCGATATTGGCAGTATTGCTGGCCACCACAAGGTTCACCCAGACACAATGGCTGCAGCAGCAAAAATACTAGCCGAAGCAAAAAGAAAAGGTCTAATCATAGACTTTTACGTGACACATGTAGGCGACGATTTAGAGTTGATAATGACGCATAGAAAAGGTGTTGATAGTCCAGAGATTCACGAACTTGCTTGGGAAGCTTTCAAGAAAGCTGCCGAAGTTGCTAGAGAGCTTGGTCTGTATGCAGCTGGCCAAGACCTATTAGCTGAAGCGTTTTCCGGCAACGTCCGAGGTCTTGGTCCCGGCGTTGCAGAAATGGAGATTGTTGAAAGGCCAAGCGAGCCAATAGTCATATTCATGGCTGACAAGACAGAGCCAGGTGCATTCAACCTACCACTCTTCAGAATATTTGCAGATCCATTCAACACTGCAGGTTTGGTGATTGACCCAAGACTACATGATGGATTCAAATTCGAGATATATGATGTGTATGAAGGACGCTACGTTGTTTTAAACGCGCCGGAAGAAATGTACGATATACTAGCACTAATCGGCACACAAGGACGCTACATCATAAGGAGGGTTTATAGGAAGTCAGACAACGAAATAGCAGCTGTAGTAAGTGTTGAGAGGTTGAATCTGATCGCTGGCAGATATGTGGGCAAAGATGATCCAGTAGCAATTGTCAGAGCACAATCAGGCTTTCCAGCTATCGGCGAAATACTAGAACCCTTTGCATTTCCACATCTAGTTGCTGGATGGATGAGAGGTAGCCACTTCGGCCCACTAATGCCCGTCGGACTTCGAGATGCCAAGTGTACACGTTTCGACGGACCACCTAGGATAGTAGCTCTAGGCTTCCAAGTGTCAAAGGGTAGATTGATAGGCCCAGTAGACCTATTCGACGATCCAGCCTTTGACGAGACAAGAAGATTAGCTCAACAAGTAGCAGACTACATTAGAAGACACGGGCCATTCATGCCACATCGTCTAGGCCCAGAAGAGATGGAGTATACAACACTACCACAAGTGCTAGAGAAGCTGCAAAATAGGTTTGTGAAGGAGGAAAGGAGATACAAGGTACATGTGAAGAAGCCTAGTTCTCACAGCGAATAGCCTAAATCAACACCCATTTTCTTTAAACTCTAAAAGGTTCCCAAAATCCTACCCTAATTACCTCATGGCGTAGAGTCATGAGTTCAGAAACAGCTCCCATACTCGCCATAAACTATAAAGTTTATCCAACAGCTTTTGCCGACAAAGGCTTAGCTATTGCTTTGGCTGCTGACAAGATTGCTGGAGAGTATGGTGAAGCTGTATCAATAATTCTTGCTGTACCTGCTACAGAGCTTGTACGAGTATCGGAAGTTGTCGAAAACGTTAAAGTCTATGCACAGCATGCTGATCCTGTAGAACCAGGCGCTCATACCGGATACATACCCTTAGAGGCTATCAAGGCTGCTGGAGCTAAAGGCACACTTCTAAACCATAGCGAGCATCGTTTGAAAGTGAGCGATATAGATTGGCTAGTCCAGAAAGCAATGACATTGGGCATGGAAACACTTGTATGTGCAGACACACCCTCCGTTGCAGCTGCCATAGCCGTTATATCACCAACATACATTGCAATAGAACCACCAGAGCTCATAGGCACAGGTATTCCTGTCTCTAAAGCTAGACCAGAAATAATCGTAAATACTATCAAAACCGTGCACCGAGTAAACCCTGACATCCCAGTATTGGCTGGAGCAGGTATAAGCCAAGGTGAAGATGTAGAAGTAGCAATAAAACTAGGTGCAGCAGGAGTACTAGTAGCCTCTGCAATAATGAAGGCTAAAAACCCAGAAGAGAAGATTAGAGAGATGGTTGAGGCAGCCTATCGTGCATGGAAGAAGTGATGGGTGGGCCCGTAGCTCAGCCAGGATAGAGCGCCGGCCTTCGGAGCCGGTGGTCCGGGGTTCAAATCCCCGCGGGCCCGCCACAGAATTACATTCCCTAACCATCAAAATCAACGTCTATTTTTCCAAGACTCTATCAAATTTAGTTTAGTATGGATCCGAGGCATTCTCTAGGCTCGTAACCCTCTGCACCCTCTACAAGTTCTTTAAACCAATTGCTTTTCAACACATCTATGAATAGTCTTACAGGTTTCTTCTCCAATTTCCTCTTGGGTATTACAAAGTCGAAATACTCCCATTTTACAGGTGTAAAGTGTAGGTTGTAGAGTTTGGCTACAGGTTCTATTGTTATGCAAAGATCAGCTTTTCCGCTTGCAACAAGACTTGCTGCTTCAAGATGTGTTTCTACTTCTTTCACATACCCCTTTATTTGGTTGCGTAACTCTCGTAGATCGACTCTTCTCTTTCTAGCCCACTGCATGAGAAGAGTTTCCAACAACATTCTTGTTCCTGACCCCCATAGTCGGTTTGCTAGTGTGAATCTCCCTTCAACCAAACCTTCAAGAGCTTCTTCCAGTGACATCTTTGCCCTACTTGCTACACCTATAAGCCTCTTATAGCCGCAGATTATAGCTAAGCTTGATGATGCACCCATTCTCTCAAGTATTGGGAGATTATAGTGGTCTTCGAAAGGATCATAGATGTGTATGCCGGCAACGTCTACTTCCTCTAACAATACAGCAGCTAGACCACGCATAGAACCTATCCAGTTTACCTCAACCTTAACACCCTTTTCGGAAAGCAAGCCAAACACTCTTTCTAAGAGTATGTCGTGGCTGCCAGCATAGATCAGATCTTCAACAACGTTTGCCTCCATTCCAAGATCTTCAAGTTGACGTTTAAACCTACGCCTATACTCTTTCTCAAACAACTCTACAAGCTTCCTACCTTCCTCCGTCAACCTACTACCTCCACCTCTACTACCACCACGCTGGCTTTCTACAATCTTCACACCCAACAATCTTTCAATACGGGCTACTGCTTCCCAAGCTCTAGAATATGACATGCCAACAGCTTTAGCAGCACGCAACAGAGAACCTTTTCTATCGATAAGCTTCAATAACAACGCTATTCTATCATCTAGGACAACTTGGTTTCCTATCACCATCTCCAACTTCTCTCTAAAACGCAAACCTTGTTTCCACAATCTTACACCATTAACCATTATATGAGGAGCTAAGGTTAAAATTTCGATACCCTCTAGAATCCTTCAAACTGCCTATGGGCGAGTTTATCCGTTATCCGACTTCGGATAACAGATAAATAGTTGTCGGATGCATAGCTAACTAGTTTTGGGCACAGACTTAGTCTGAGGTGTAGGAAGGTGAAAAGATCCAAATATTTAATTGCTCTCGTCGCTGTTGCTGCTATTATAGTTGCTGTGAACGTATTTTTATACATGCAATCTGATAAGCTTGTTAGAGTTCGTGTAGCAACAACTACAAGCTTGTATGCAACTGGTTTGCTAGACTATTTAGCCGAGCAATTCTACAGACAATACCCAAATGTGAATGTAAGGATTGACTTTATAGCTGTTGGTAGTGGTGAAGCACTGAAAAGAGCTGCTAAAGGAGATGCGTGCATGGTATTTGTCCACGCTCCAAGCCTTGAAAGAGAATATGTTGAAAAGGGGGTTCTAGAGCAGCATAGGATTATAGCTTACAACTTCTTTGTAGTAGTGGGACCTCAAGATGATCCTGCAAGAGTGAGAGGTTCAGGTAATGTTGTTGAGGTTTTCATGAAGATCTATGCTGCAGGAGAGCAGGGAAAAGCGATGTTTGTTAGTCGTGGAGATTATTCTGGAACACATGTTAGGGAAATGTCGATATGGAGTCTTGCTGGCCTAGATCCGCGAGGCAAACCCTGGTATAGGGAAAGCGGTGCAGGCATGGCCCAAACCTTGATTATAGCTAATGAGCTTAAAGCCTACACTCTTAGCGATATAGGAACGTATCTTAAGCTGAAGAGGGATGGTAGACTACCAAATCTCGAAATCTTATACTCAAACGATACAGAACTCATAAACATCTATAGCATCTACATAGTAAAGTCGTGTACTGGCGAAGAGCGTAGATATGCTGAACTATTTGCCGATTTCATATACAACAACCAAGAGCTTATAGGCCAATACGGCATTGACAAATATGGTCAACCCCTCTTCTATCCAGCCAAGAGCAAAGAGTCTTACCTCTACAAGGTGTGGTTAAAGCTTTCGAGGGGATAGACTAAATGGTAGATAGTGAAGTGGTAGAGATAACTATTAGATCGATAACGGTCTCTGGATCTGCTACACTTCTTGCATCTAGCTGGAGCATACCTATAGCCTATATTCTAGCAACACGGTGTAGGTCTGAACTCGTAATATCCGTGGTGGAGGCTGTTGTTGGTATCCCTACAGTGCTCATAGGTTTACTCTTATACCTCCTGCTTAGCAGTTCTGGTCCTCTCGGATTCCTCCACATGCTCTATACCCCACAAGCAATAGTAGTTGGTGAAGCTATACTCATAACACCACTCATAATATCAACCAGTTATAGAGTGTTGAGAAATGTTGTAGATACTTACGGCGAGTTAGCATTGACGTTGGGTGCAAGCGAGAGACAAGCCATGCTTTTAACATTGAGAGAATCTCTTCCAGGAATACTGGCTTCAATTATCATGGGTTTTTCAAGAGCTATAGGCGAGCTTGGTATAGCATTGATTGTAGGTGGAAACATACGAGGCTACACTAGGGTTCTAACCACTGCAATAGCGCTTGAAGTTTCTAAAGGAGAGTTTGAAAAGGCCATTGCTCTAGGAACAGTGCTAGTAGTCATTACAATCACAATTTCAATTGTTTTGAGGTTGTTGAAGAGGTTGACTTTACAATGATAGAGCTAATAGATGTTTGGTTTAGATATTCGAATAGAGGGGGGTGGGTCCTAAAGAACATATCCATATCCTTTAAGCCACAAGAAACGTACATAGTTATGGGGGCAAATGGAAGTGGTAAAACGACTTTACTTAAAGTAGCAGCACTTCTCTACAAACCATGCAAAGGCAAAGTTCTAGTCAATGGCGAGAATTTTTGGGAACTGGATAAGAGTAGAAGGCTCTTGCTCAGACGAAAAGTTGTCTATGTGCACGAGAGGCCAATTCTTCTACGAGGATCAGTAATCTATAACATCGCCTACGGACTCATAATCCGAGGCATAAAAGCTGATGAAGCCGTATGGAGAGCAGAAAGGATGCTTAACGAGCTAGGAATAACATATCTTGCTAATAGAGATTCGAAAAGTCTTTCAGCAGGCGAAGCACAGCTAGTCTCGATAATGCGAGCACTCGTGTTAGAGCCAAAAATAGCTTTTCTAGATGAGCCATTTGCACATCTTGATAGACAGAAGAGGAAAAAGCTCGTAGAACTGCTAGAATTATTTAGATCGCGTGGTACAGGTTTTGTCATAACAACACACAACGATGTTGTGTTGAAAGGCCTTTCAATAGACCATACATTTATTCTAGAAGATGGCAGACTCATAAAAGAATCTTGAAGATGTAGTGGTTTAAGAGCGGTGGCGTGGCGGGCCCGCCGGGATTTGAACCCGGGACCTCCGGCTCCGGAGGCCGGCGCTCTATCCTGGCTGAGCTACGGGCCCTTCTCCCCAACGATGTTTTGTAGTGGTTGTTTATAGGCGTTCTAGTACAGGTATTCCTAGTATTCTCATCGTGTTCTCAAGTATTGTTTCCACAGTCTTAGTTAGCGCTAATTTGAACGCTCTTTTCCCCTCATCAGGTTCTCTTATTACATGGTCTTGTGGATACCATTTGTTGAATACATCGGCTAGCCTGTTTATGTATGCTACTAATAGCTCTGGTTTTAGCTCATCTGCCGCTTTTGCGAAGATGTATGGGAACATCGATGCTTGTATCACTAATGTTCTTCTCAGCTCGTTTTCTTCTGCAGCACTATAGTCTATCTGGTCCCATGGTATAGGCTTGCCATACTTAGCAAGTATGTTGTGAGCTCTTGCATATGTATATTGTATGTATGGTGCACTATTTCTTTCAAAGTTTAATGCTTCTTCTAGGTTAAACGTCAATGGTTTCTGTGCTGCTACTGAGACTAGGCTATATCTTACAGCGCCTATCCCTACTGCTTCTGCTATCTTTTGCCTCTCATCTTCTGGTAGATCTGGCTGTCTCTTATCTACCTCCTCTCTTGCTCTCTTTATCGCTGCTTCTATGAGTTCGTCTAACGTTATGTATTCTCCCCTACGCCCACTCATACTCATGCCCGGAATTGACACCATTTCGTAGGCATAGTGTATGAGGTTGAAGCCTTCGTGTTTGTAGCCTAGAGCTATAAGTGCTAGTCTTACTTGCAACTGTTCTAGTCTTTGTTCTGCAGCTATCACATTGATTACCTTGTCAGCTTTAAACTCTCGGAACTTCTTTATCGTATAAGCTATGTCTCGAGTTGTGTAGAGAGTTGTGCCATCGCTTCTAGCGAGTATTAGTGAAGGTATTTTGAACGATTTAGGTAGTTCCAATTTTTCCGCTATTTCAGGGTCTTCCTGTAGACTAGCTAGATTTAGAGCTGGTGCGCCTTTATGTATTGTGAAGTAGGGTGATTTTCTCGCTTCCTCAAGTATTTTTGCAACCATGCTTGACCATATTAAATCGCTTTCCCAATCCCAAACCTCTACATCAACTCCCATTCTCCTCATTGTCTCTTTGAACCCCTTCAAACAATCCTCTACAATCCTTCTTGTGAGCTTAACTATCTCTTCATCTGTTCTAAACTCGTACTTCCTCATTATCTCAGCTATACTCTCTTCGGGATTTGGATCAGACGATATGGCTTGTGCCAGCTTATCAAAGAGTGCTGGATCACGTTCTCGAAGTCTTGCGAGGACAGCCATTAGCTTATCTAGCTCTGATAGTTTCTCCCGATACTCTTCTCCTCCCTTCTCACGCAACCTTTCAACTTCTTTTTTAAGCGTCAAGACGTCAACCAATGTGTGCGTTATAGCGTATACAAGACCTAGCCAATGGTCTATCTTTACATTCTTAGGAGGAGAGTAGCTACCAAGCATCTTTATACCATATACCAGGACTGCCATTTGACGACCAGCATCGTTGATATAGTATCTTGTTTGGACTTTGTGTCCTCTAGCTCTCAATAGTTTTGCTAGCGTATCTCCTAAACTCATGTTCCTAGCATGGCCTATATGGAGTGGATGTACTGGATTTGCACTAGTATGCTCAACCACTATTCGTTGTGGGCGACTAGTTTTGACATAGCCATACTCTTTCCCATCATGCCTTACAGCTTCAAACACTATTTTAGCAAGACTGCTTACGTCTAAGTCAACATTTATGTAGCCTCGCACAAACACTGCATTTCTAACTGTTGGCTCACTCTTCAATCTTTCGATTATCTCGTTGACAATCTTGTTCTTTTCCTGACTATCCTTGACTTGTCTAAGAAACCTCATTATAGGGATACCATAGTCGCCACCATAACTTCTCGGTATCTCTGACACACTACGCTCCACTACCAGAGGATCAACATCGATGTTATAGGAGGTTAGAACTGCATGTACAGTTCTGCCTATGAGCTTGGGAGGAGAAACATCATACACCTTCTCTGTGTGCAAGGCTTGCTACGTACCTCCCTTTAGAACCGCTACCAGCTTCTCAACTACTTGTTCAAAATCAACGTCATATATTCTAACTCTCTTTAGCTTTTCTCTCACACCATACACTATGTCGATTTTAGAGGGGGGTAAACGTAGAACTTTCGAGAGATACTGTATAAGTGATGCATTAGCTCTACCTTGTAACGGTGGCTCATCTGTATAGAATACTAGGTCGTCACCTTCTACAACAAGTTTTGTTTCACTAGACTCAAACTTCACATAAACTTCTATGTCAACAAACCCTTCACCTTCCCGAACATGTTTTCTAACAACTTTTTCTACATCTATGTTCACGCTCATACCCCCTCTCTTCTCAGCTTTGCACAAGTATTTAGTACTCATTCTCTACACTATTAAGGAGGGGTCGACGATATTCTGTCCACATATAGACGTTAGTGCTACTCTAGGCAAAGCTATTAGACTTCTCGCTTTAGAAGCAGTTTACCACCTAGTAGTTGTTGACAAAAATTTAACCGTACATGGCGTATTATCACCACGCGATATCGCTGCAAAACTTCTCGAAATACATGAGAATGAAGGTTTTTTGGAGGAAAGGGTTCTGAGAAAGTGGCTTTCAATACCTGTGGGTAGAATTGCTAGAAAACCTGCCATAGCACTTACAAGGTTTGTAAGCATAGCGGAAGCAGCTAAACTAATGTATTTGAATAGAATCGGTTTACTACCAGTAGTCGATAACACAGGAAAACTTATCAATTGCTACGAGGAGACCATGCTTGCCATACACCTCATCGGCGATATAAGACCTGCAAAAAGGTATGCCACAGCAGACCCTCTAACACTCTCTATAGACGATAAACCAACCCTACTTGACGCACTTGCCATCATGGTTGAAGAAAGAATAAGACATGTACTACTGGAAAGAAGTCGCTCAACAGATATAATTGATATCAATAACTTGCTACTAGCCATAGTACGAAGACCATTAGAAGGAACACTACTAGAGAAACTAGAGAAGTATACAAGACCAGCTACAATACTACCAGCAGACATAGAACTTGGCACTATCGCAGAACTTGTTACACTGCTCCCAGAACGTGCTGTAGTGCTGACTAGTCGAACAGATGGAGAAGAGAAAATGATAATTACTACACGCGATCTTTTAAAAGCCATGAGCGAAAAAGTTGGAAAGTCCACCTGAAATAACAGCATATATACTACTAATTGTCCTTTTCGCATTATTTGTCATGGGTAGGAGGGTATGTCGGGAGAAAAGGAGGTAAAAGAATACAAGCTAGCTAGCATAGACCGCATATGGTTTGAATATGATAAACAAAATGACATCCTATACATAAACTTTGGCTTAGACGTAGAAGATGCTGATGAAGAGTTTCTCACAGAGGATAACATAGTTGTCAGAATTAAGAATGGGCGCGTAGTCTCACTCACAGTATTCGAATTTTCTAAACGAGTAAATCTCTAAAGCAGAGCGCGTTCAAACAACCTATAGTGTGTCTAGTGCCCATGAGGAACCGTGTTTAAGCCGAAACCTAGGATGTGGATGCCACGGCGTCCGAGGCTCGCCCTCCACCCTTTCTAATATATATACTGCTTCTATCAGCATATCCTACAATGTAGTATTTTGGCTTTAGCTTCTCAACAATATAGTTGAATGCCTTCCAAGGATCACTATGGGCTCCACAAGTGTAAACATCAACTGTAGCATAACCGTAGTCTGGCCATGTATGAATTGCTATGTGACTCTCGACAACAAGTGCTAGTACTGAGACACCTCCATGATATCCTGTGAATTTCCAGCTTTTAACTTCTACAAGTGTCATTCCACCTTCTTTCGAAGCATTTTTAACTATCTCTACTAGTCTTTCCTCGTCCCATAATAGTTTACTATCAACACCATATAGATTAGCAAATACGTGTTTTCCAACTATGTAATCGTCCACCTCTACTCTTGTTGATTTGTGTTTCGTCAAGGCTCGAACCCTACACTCTCCTCCTTCTGGCCACTAGCCCCCTTGTCACGGGGTTATATGGGGTAACCACTTTATTTTGCAGGTATACCTCATCGTTTCCTACGTGGACCTCTAATGCGCAAAGAATACACCATTCGGTATCGAGTGACCCCACTAGATGTTACACCAACAAGCTCGCGAGTTTTACGAATACTAGCTTCATAGTATTTCGTTATTTCGGAAATGAGCTTAGATGCAGCTCCACGGTCAAGAAGAAATACATCAATACCATTTTTATCTTCAACAATGTCAACAAGGTTTGATGCTATCTGCTCATTTTCTTCCACAATTCTATCGACAATACGAGCTAGTTCCTCATCAATTTTTCCACGTATTTGCACAAGCACATTATAGTCACCGCCTCTAATAGTTTTGCACTGTTCACATAGAGTTGGTCTTGCGTACACTTCGACATTATAGCTATGCTTGACAGGCTCTTCTACACCTTCAATAAGAAATTCGACTACAAAATCGACAACGGTTCTCCACGAAGGCACTGTTACAGGCTTAACATCTACAACCTCACAACTTTTTACTCCATCAATACCACTACATATAGGATGCAACTTGAACCATTCCCTAACAAACTTCAAAATAGCTTCTCCAATATCTCCTCCAGGAACCCACTGATACCCAATACGTATACTACCACAAGATTTGCAGTACTCAAATTCAAGTTTTCTAGGGATTTTCGGCCTAACATGTATTTCAAGAAAACAGTCTATACAAAGTCCTTTAACGAGATGTCCAGCTCTAGAAACCGGTTTGCCGCATCGGATACAGAAGGGAAGTGTCATATCTAATCTTCCAACAGGTTTGCCTTAAGGTACTAATATTAGATTTTCGATTATAGCCATCTCTAAGTCTTTTCTCGATCTTACAGGTTCAATACGCTTCACAATAACACCATCTTTTATAACAATGAGAGCAGGCACATAACTTATTGCAAATCCATCAAACAATCTCCTTGTATCCTTGTTGTAGGGTAGAGCTAGAAATACAGCTTGACCCTTATAGTTGCGAACTAGCCTATGCCACCAACTTACAACATCTCTACACATTGGACAGCGTTTTGAGTAGAATAGGATAAATACAGTGCCGGTATACCTAGTGGATTCACCAACATCATCGAGCAGAAGCTGTACTCCAGCACCACTATAAGTGTGTCTCAAGGCTACCCGCATACCCCAAGTCTTACTATGCTACTATAGCTGGGTTGATATATGTAATTCCGTCCCGTAAGACTAGACTTACTTGAGGGGTTGTAGGAGATGATGAGTGTATCCGGGAATGAGGTTGCCGATGAAAGGTCCTAGTCCAGCTGAGTATTATCGGGGGTGCGTGCGTACAAGTCAGAGGCTAGTCAGTCGAAGATGGGGGTAAATGTTGGCTACTACACACACTGTAGAAGGTACATGGGTTTCACACCCCTCACCTACACTTGATGCACAAGTAGATGCAGAGCTAGAAATGGTGGTAGAAGAGCTTGTCTATGCTGCATCAATATATGGTCTTCTAGATGCACTTGGCATTGACTCTGTGGAAGCAAGAGCTTTGTTCGAAGAGAAAGCAGCAATGTTTCTTAAAGCAGTAAACTATAAGTACTCTGAAAAGATCTTCAAGTATCTATATAGGCAGAAACGATGGCTTCCAACCATAGTTAATGAGTTTGGTGAAGAGATTGCTAAAACAATAGTATACAGCATCATAGCAGCTGCAAAGGGTGAAACATGTACAAATGTCGTAGAGTACAGTCTTGACACGTCTCTAGCACTGCTAGTAGAGGAGGAGCCAAATGATCTCTCCTGTACCGAGAAAGCATACTTAGCTGCATTGCTACTAACAACGCCTCCTCCGGAGGTTACTGCATCTTGAACCAACATCGCCCATTTTCAAATATGTTACCACGTATAGTAGAGCTTGTTGCAAGAGCTGCTGCAGGACTTAAATACGACGTTAGAGAGTATGTGGCATCTGAAAGCATAGCTGCCATCTTAACCAGTCTTATTGACGAACTCACTAAAACCATTGTTGAAGAAGATGAAGGTGTTATTCGATGCGGCTTATGCGGTCGTGGACCATTCACTAGAAAGGGTCTCTACTTACATCTAAAAAGAGTCCATGCGCGCCAGATAGAAGAGCTAGTGCTTTCAGAGCTTGAACATCGTGTTTGGGTGATGAAAAACAAGCTTAACAGTTAATATGCGGTTCAGAAGGGGTGGAGCCCACACATCAAGACTATTTCGTTATTGGAGTCTTTCATCACCACCTTCGAATAGCCAACATACACTCAACCACTTCTCACAATTGTGATTTGTACTGGTTGTCTGTATATTATCGTTGTGCCCTTCTCAGTCTCTAGAATCAAAAACTCGATACTTTCATCCATTTTTACAGTGCCTTCATACACGTAAACATCCTCCTTCATCGTTATCCAGTTGACAAGTGCATGGCTAAACTTACTCTGCTTTACAACTTGCTTTTTCACTACACCAATTCTCTTAAGCCTTGCTGGAGCTGGAAACAGTCTAATTGCTTCAGATTTGGAGCCCATTGCCTCGCTATACACAGCTATTTCTTCTCCCTTGTCATTATACAGTCTTACTTCTGCAACATAGTAGGTTTTCTTACCACGAACCTCTGCAAGCACACGTTCTGCAACCTCCATCAACCTATCATAGGCTTTATCGATTTGGTCTACACTGATACTATTGATGTCTTTTTCACTGATCTTTTCAAGAACGTCTATCTCGATACCTGGAAGCCTTAAAGTACGTGCTTTATATAGCACTAATACCGCTTTCATTGTACTCATACCCACATATTTTAAAAACCAAAGTTCTCAAATATTTTTAGAGTGCACGGTAGAGCCAATGGTAGTGCCAGACTTAAAACTAGAATCAACAGTTACATATGCAGCCAAAGTGAAACAGTATAAGAAGATCTATAGAGATTTCATCGATTTAACGCTTGGCGAGCCAGACTTCAAAACACCACAACCTATCATCGATGCACTTAACGATGCACTGAAAAAAGGTTATACAGGATACGCACCAGCACAAGGTTATGAGGAGCTTCGTAAAGCTATTGTACAACTTGAAGAAAAACGTCTCGGTGTGACAGTAGATGCCTCACAAGTTCTAGTCACACCTGGTGCTAAAGCGGCTATATTCCTCGCATTTCTACTCGCCACACTATCTAGAAAATGCCGAAATATAGTTACTACAGACCCATACTACTACCAGTATGTTAATTTAGCTAGGATGTTTGGTCTTCAAATAAGACTTTCAAAGTTGGCTGTAACATCAGATGGCGGTTTTAAACTTGATGTTGGCGACTTCGTTGAAAAGATAGACGAGCAAACATGTCTTGCAATAGTTAACACACCTCACAATCCTGCAGCACTAAAGATCAGGTTAAGTGAATTTGAAGAAATTATTGACAGGGCAAAGAAATACAATGTGCTAGTTGTTAGTGATGAGGTTTACGCCGACTATGTGTTTGACGGGAAGCACATTAGCATTCTACATGTAAGTGGTTGGGAGGACGTTGGCATCTACGTAAACTCTTTCTCAAAAACATTTGCAATGACAGGTTGGAGACTCGGCTACCTCATCGCTAACTCTAAACTTGTATCACTACTTAAGTCGCTAGCTGCAAACATATATACCTCGCCAACAAGTTTCGTACAGATAGCTGCAATTAAAGCTGTTGAAATATACGATGATGTTCGCAGAATGATACTCACAATATTTCACGAGCGGAAAAACTTGGTCGAAGAACTTTCAAGACAAACACTCGGCTTAAAACCAGTTCGACTTGAAGGTGGAATGTTTGCCTTCATAACACTTTCAAGAGAGGTTTTAGATAAAGTCGACAATTCAAACGAATATGCTGATTATCTACTCAGAAAGGCCCACATAGCTTTAACACCTGGTACCATATTCTCAAAAGCCTATGGAAAACAAGCTCTCAGACTCAGTCTAGCCGTTCATACAAATGTTATCAAAGAAGCGTTTAGGCGGATAGAAGAAGCTAATAGAGTGTTGCTAAACTCTTAGAGTAGGGGCTATGAAGAAATCCCTAGGGCGGGGCCGATACTGGGTATGAGGATTCAGCCGGGCGTGAGCCCCTCTCACTTCTTATAGCCTATCTTCCTCAAAAACAACCTTCTTTCAGCAATATCTTCATCGCCTTCAACACCTATGGGTGTGAAACCATCAACTACGCCTACTATCGCTCTACCTTGCTCTGTCTCGGCAACAATTACTTGTAGTGGATTGGATGTTGCAGCATATATTGTTATAACTTCTTGAACTTGTTTAATTGCGTTAAGGACGTTCATAGGCCATGCATCACGTAAGTATATCACAAAGCTATGCCCAGCACCTATCTTCAACGCCGTTTCAATTGCAAGCTTTTTAAGCTCTTCATCATTACCCTCATGCCTTACTAGCCGTTTCCCACTTGCCTCACAGAAAGCAAGTCCAAACTTTATACCTGGAACAGAGCTTACAAGTACTTCATATAGGTCCTCTACCGCCTTGATAAAGTGTGCTTGACCAATAATTATACTCGTACCTTCAGGTACTGGTATTTGCACCACCTTGAATATTAATTTTGACTTGGCTGACTCCAAGGCTTTTCACACCAGCTTATACTGTCAAAAATACTCACATGCTTAACTGCTTTGTACATATTACGAAATCCGTCAAAGTCTACTTAACAAGCACAGTTATCGAGATACCATTTAGACTATATCTTATCTTAATGAGCGCTTTAACCGCCTTGGAAACGAATAGCGTATCTTGCTACCAAGCTTCGATTCAACAACCTCACTTGTACCAACTATGTTGAGAGATTCCACATGCATTGAAAACCTATACTTGTTTATACGCACACCAAAATCTCTAAAACCATGCCCCTGCATGTGAGGAGGCGGTTTGAAAATCTGCACACCAACTACTAATGCATCACCACCATTAACACCTTCTCCTCTAGCAAGCTCCACATAAACAACATTCTCGTGTACTATAGTTGATTCGAACTTGAAAATATCCACCTACTATCCCCCTACCAACCAAACGTATAAAGGATAACCTTATCCTTATACCTTCGAGAGTGATAGAGGAGGGCGAACATCTCATGGCAATAGCTATTTCAACATCACAGTCTAAAGGAAGGAAACCTCTAGACTTCCTTAGGCAGATTGTTAACCCTATACTAGCAAAATACTCGGTTAGACTTCCCCGCCAGATCATTGACGATGTTAGAAAGAGTATTGGTAGGGCTGAAGACAAGTACAAGTTTAGCAGCTATGGAGGCGATATAACAAAACTTGCAGACTATCTACGTAGCAGGGACTTTGACGAAGTTATAAGTATTGTTAAAGGTGCTGATGCGATGAACATTTTGATTGAAATACTTGAGGCAGCCAAAAATGCTTATAAGGAATACCCTGAAGTTGTAAAGGCTATCGAAGAACGAATAGAGGAGCTAAGAGGTAAAACAACTAAGGAGGAAGAACGAATAGATGCTGCTCTCAACGTGCTTAAAGCTTTAGAAGAGGTGGGAGTAACTGTCAAGAAGAAGGATAACGCGATAGAACTGACATATCAACCCTACTTTGAAGGAAAGGTCGTCTATGATAAGAACAAAAAGTTGTTTGTCTTGGAGTACAAATTGAGTGGGAAACTAACTGCAGAATCCGCTGGCACAATATACGATGTTGTAAAGACGACCATAAACTTTGTAAAGAAGCAACTTAGCTAAAGGCTATAAACACTATCTTCGGAACACCAAATAAGACCTCCCATAATCCTAAGCGCCCTTCAAACCACATACGCAGAACATCCTCATTAGCAGCTTTTAGGAGCTCGCATATTTTCTCTGCAGTCAACCATTTAATAACTTCAAATAGTTTCTTCTGCAACCATGATTGAAGTATCAAGTTTTTGATTTTCCAAACATATACCAGCTTGTTAAAGCATATTGTCTCATTCTCTAAACTAGTGGCTGACGCAGCAGCTATTGCACTCAATAGTGCAGCTCTTATACCTTCCCCGCCAAGTGACATAATTAGTCCAGCTGCTTCACCCAATCTTACGATGTTTGGACTACGGAATACGCTTATGTTCGATGGAGGAACACGTATTATAGAATAGTTTTCAGAGACAAACGTTTTTACATCTATAATCCTTCTCACTTCGTTCACAGCTACTTCTCTAAGCTTATGCAGCTCCTTAACATTTACAAATCCTCCTCCAATATTGCAAATAGACTTACCCCGTGGAAAAACCCATACAAGCCCAAAAGGGTTGACCGTGACGCGCAGCATAGCACTATCGCTATGGCTGCACTCGGCATAGGATTGCCATACCCATAATGCCTTATCTCCAACGAAAGGCCCTCTAGCATCAAAAACAATATTATTTGTGTTGTTAGCTACACTTTCCACACTTACTGCTTGATAAACGATAACATCTTCTATCCTTCTCCTCAACTCTTCTATCCACGATTTCTTGTCTATTATTACCCATTCAACATCTTCGATAGTTCGCTTGCAAACCCCAGCTACATCGAAGACGTGCACCCGCAATCTATAGAGTATCTTAGGTAGAGATATGCCATGTTCTTCAACAACTTTCAATATCCATGATGGCACTGCTTCGCCACAAGGTTTTCTATACCTTTTACTTGCCTCATAAACCACAATTTTTCCGCTAGCATCACCTAGTCTTCTCCTCGTAAGAAGAGCTGCAATAGTGCCAGCTACGCCAGCACCAACAATTATTAGCTGTTTACCTTGCATAAGTAGTACCACGGCAGCATCTCCATGGGAAAACTAGCACTAGTGTTATTAGAGTCTAAGGATACTCGGTACAGCATACGCGCTGTGGCTGCAGCAGTTGAACATAGAAATAGTGACGTACGTCTGTTCATAGAAAAGCTTGACGATGTAGCTAGAATCATACAATTAGTCCAAAACCTTGTAGAGAAGGATTATCGCGTATTGCTCGGCATGACCTTGATGACAACAATGCTACCAGAGCTACTCAAGAGAAAATTTTTCGAAAAACTACAATTTTTGAGAAGATCTTCAAGAGGAAAACTGCTGCTTATTGCTGGCGGTCCTCACCCAAGCGGAGACCCCTATGGCACTATTGCTAGGCTAGGATTTGATGTAGCTTTTATCGGTGAAGCAGAGGATAGTTTGAATGAAGTTATCAACATCCTCAAACAAGAGTGGAGTCTCGAATCTATTTTAGATGTTAGAGGTTTAGCTGTTAAGCTTGACAACAATGTTTGTTTTACCGGGAGACGAAGACAGTTCGTAGACCTCAATGCTTATCCACCCTTCCCCTATTGGCGTAGGCTCTTCTCGCCTATCGAGATTACCCGTGGATGTCCATGGCTATGTAGGTACTGTGAAACATGGTTCATGCACGGCACTTGCGAGAGACACCGTAGAGTTGATGTAATATTGCACTATACCAAGATAATGTTGGAACATGGCTTACGCGATATTAGGTTTATTTCACCTAACAGCTTCGCTTATGGTGAAAGTAGGCCTGGTAAACCAAACATTGAAGCTCTACAAGAGCTTGTTGAAGGACTATACAGGCTCACAAGACAGTATGGTGGAAGATTCTTTCTAGGCTCGTTCCCCAGCGAAGTTAGACCCGAATACGTAGTCGAAGAAATACTGAAGATTGTTAAAGGTAAAATTGCCAACAAGAATATTATCATTGGCGCACAAACTGGAAGTGAGAAGCTTCTACGCTACATCCATCGTACCCATACTGTAGATGACATTGTAAACGCAGCCCAACTAGTTGTAAAGTATGGCTTTACACCTGATATAGACTTCATATTTGGATTGCCAGGCGAAGATGTTGACGACATACTTGAAACTGTAAAGTTGATCGAAAAACTAATCTCTATAGGAGCGCGTATACACGCTCACACATTCCTACCTCTACCAGGAACACCGTTCGAGAATGCACCTCCTGGCAAAATACATCCACTTGTATTGAAGCTTTTAGGAAAACATTTAGGTACAGGGAAAGTACATGGCTATTGGTTTAGACAGGAGAAGCTAGCTAGAGAACTTGACGCTTTAAGAAAGAACGGCGTTATCCTAGGATTGCGAGGCTGGAAGTTTATGAAATTCTCTTGTTGAACGTACCTAGGGATAGAGTCTGTGCTCTCCTAGAGGCGTTGCTATATAGACTTCAAAGTAGTGTTCAAGACCGCTTGTCCGAAGTTTTGGCAGGAACACATACTCTACTTGAAATACGCCACTACTATCATTCATGAATACTCTAATAGCTATGGGTCTCTTAACACCTTCACCAATCTCTACAGACTTGATGCTTAGTGCAGATAGAGCATGTATATCCATTTTGCCGAGCTTGTATGGTATCCTAGCTCTCCCCTCAGCCATATCAAGCCCATCTGCTATCTTCACTATTCCAGCCTCAACACTTAGACATCTCACATCATATGCTGTGGCATATATTGCATGTAGTATTTCCTGTCTTATCAGGTAGGCTAGACTACGGTCTTTTATGAGTCTAGAGAGGATCCTATCCAATATGTCTTTTGCGAGAAGAGCGCCAATTCTCTCATGCATATCTCTATGGACAGCGTTTCCTATATCGTGCAATAGCGCACCATAGAGGACTATGAGTCTAACATAGTCTAAGTTGTCAACCACACCATCTTTTATAGAATTTGGCACAACATCGTGCTGAAGTAGTCTCTCGAGCAGCTCAAGTGCTACACCTGCAACTATGTTAGCATGAACAGGGCCATGATCATTGTACTTTAATCTTTTTACAGCCATTACATTGCTCATGTGAAGAAGAGCTTTAACTTCAGCATCATTAATCAACTCCTCGTATGCTTTCTTTAGAAAACTGTTCTTCTCCAAATGTTTGAAAACAAGGTCTTTGCTAACTTTAACTACATTAGCACTAGTCCTAGACCTTGACTCAACCATAAACTCTTCACAACCCTATTAGCTTGTTAAGGTTAACCGATAAAAATTCCCTAACCCTAGTCTAGAGTCCAGGTATTGTACCAGAAAACACAGAACATATTTGTCTGCGAGGTGAATAATATGCCTACAATAAGGGTTTCAGAAGAGGAGTTCAAGAAGGCTCTAGGTCAGATAGAGGAGAAGGAGAAAAAAGATCCTAAAAAGCGATGGGTCCAGAGAATGATGAGAAGTGCTAAACAGTATCACAAGATGTGCCCATACTATGATAAACGTACTGGCAAATGTTTCCTTAAACTTGGTGAACGTTGTGAACGTGATGGCAAGTTTGATGGTTGTCCTGTCTTCATCGAATGGCTTTCCCAGAAATATGATGAGCTTAAATCTAAAGGTAAACCTCTACCCATGGACTTCCTAGACTTAACATTAGCAGTCTAACATCTTAAAGTATGAGTAGTGCAGAGGGGTGTTGTGTAAGCCTTACTCAAATTTTTATTTTCCATAATCCAGTTGTTGCATGCCTCTACCTCCCTCCTTCTTTCCAAGTAGGTATTTGTAAGCAGATGTTGCTGCAATAGCCCCCATAGCAGCTGCAACAATAATTTGTTTTACACCGCCAAATGCATTGGTACAGTCACCTGCTGCAAAAACACCTGGAATGTTCGTCGACATATCATCTCTAACCTTTATATATCCTTTGTCGTCAACTTCCAACCCCAGCTTTTTGGCAAAGTCTGTAGGCGGTTCAGCACCTATCTCGATAAACACACCATCAACATTTAATTCTTCTATTTGCCCATTCACGGTGTTTTCCAGGACAAGCTTTCTAACAACTTTATCTCCACAAATCCTCTTTACAACCCTGTTGTACAACACTTCTATGCGTGGATTTTCATCTAACAATTTTCTGTACAGTGGCTGAACGCGTAATTGATCACGTCTATGGACTATGTAGACTTTATCAGCATATTCTGCTAGGAGGAGAGCAGCGCTAGCAGCTGAATCACCTCCTCCCACTACAGCAACTCGCTTACCGCGGAAGAGTGGAGCATCGCATGGAGCACAATAGCTTACTCCACGCCCTAAAAATTCTAGTTCGCCTGGAACTCCAAGTCTGCGTTTCCTAACACCCATAGCAAGTATTATTGTGCGTCCCTTAAGCTCAACACCTGATGTCAGTTTCACAACAAATAATTCACCATCACGCAAAACATCAACAACTGTGTCCAGTATTATTGGCACATTATATCTTTTAACATGCTCCTCAAACCGCTTAGCTAGTTCAGGACCAACAATACGTGGAATGCCAGGATAATTCTCAATCCAGCCTGCTTCAGCCATTTGCCCGCCAATCCTTTCAGTAATAACTACAACGCTCAACATATAGCGTGCAGCATAAAGTGCTGCAGTTAAACCGGCTGGCCCTCCTCCAACTACCACGACATCGTAGACTTTTCCAGCAATATCCCTAGCAACACGCTTGCTAGGCAATTTTATTCGCATCAATTTAAGCATTCCCTATACTACCGTGTACGATCACAACCAAGGTTTAAGGATCTTATCACGTAGAATACACTCTACCACCACATCTGGAGAAAGTCTATGAAATCAGACTTTGACAGATATTCTAAAGCTTTCCACCAAAACCCATGCACATCAAAGCTGCTTCAAAGGCTAGTTAACAACGTTATAGGGTGGGAGGGTAAAACATGGGAGAGGCATATTCACTTTCCATCTTAAAAGCTTTGATAATCAGCATAACTGTTTTAGAAAAAGATTGTTTCAACTGTTTAAAGATCTAAACTCTTAAACTAAGGTTAACTGTGTAAAATTAGCTGTTGCAAAACAATTAGTAGGAGGCTACTAAGAAGTAACGTCCTTCTTTGTCAGAATATACAAGACCTTCCTCCATTAACTGGTTCAAAGCATGACGTATTTTATCTTCACTTGCTAAGCCTGAGAGGATCGAATGTAACTCTTTTACTGTTAATGGTTTTTCGCGAAGGAGTTTGATTATGATATCTCTTAGCTGATCTTCGTTAGGAGCAACAACAACCACTAACTCGTCATCTTCATACAATTTTTGAAGTACTATATTCTCGTTGTATACGTAGACGTTTTCACGTTGATTGGAAAAGGATCTCTCGTTAAAGTCTGAACGAGACATAGACCGCTCAACCTCCTCTGTCTATCTCGCCAAGCTAGTCAGACGCCTCCACCCTTATAAACCCTGACCAGATTGTAGGAATAGAATATGGCTTCAAGCATTATTATCTTCTATTGATATTATCGTGTCGTGAGGGTTAGAGGGTAAACCCATGTATAGCTCTTATAGTTGGAGTTTTAGCTATGATCACGGGTAATGAAATGTCATTATTAGCGTATGTTTGTCCAAAACTAAAGGCTGTTGCTGAAACCATAGAGTCCACTATTCTTAAACTTCGTGAGAGGCAACGAATGTTACAAGAATCTGCTAATCTCGACGTCTACAGTTTTCAGTCTGAGAATCTCGCAATAAAAAATCTTATAGATGAACTTACTTTCTTGTTGCAAAAATCGTTGAAGTTTGAAAGTATGTTATGCAGACCTGATGTTAGTTATGCTGACATCGTTTCTGTTAAGCATGAACTGAGGAAAATCCTTGAAAGACTTGTTTACGGCCGTGTAAAGGTCCCTAGTGAAATAAAATGCTACTTTTACGAGGTGTGGCGGTTACTATCATCAAGCGAGTAACACGATTTGATTCAGCGGCCTAAAGCGTCATCACTCTTATCAGTAGAGGCCTTTAGTCATCACATCTTCAAAGCGAGTTGTTTAATCTACCCTCCTCCCCAACCAATAGTATAGCTTGGGACTCTTATGAAGAAACTTGTTGAAGCATTACAGACTGCATTAAGAGCTGCTAAAGTACCACCTAATGTTAGTGCTAAAGTTATGAGTCATGTGGAAAGCACATTTTCAGAGTACGGCATCAATAGTTTGGAAGAGCTGTTAAGAGCTCCTGATTGGTATTTATGGCTCGTACTTATAAAGTCGTTGTTGTCTCCCATAACACGCATGTTGAAATCCGAAGGATATTGCCATGCCAACTACTATATTGTAGCAACTCTAATAACGTTCGATGAACGTTTCAACAAATTTGTCCGCGAATGGGTTAAGTCACGCTGTAAGGCAGGCTTAGACCCATGTTGTTCTAATCCAAAATGTTGTCTTATATCTTGAAGGAAGAAAGTTTTAGACAACACTTTTATACCCAAAACAATATATAGTGTGTGGTGTTAGAGATGAGTGAACAGCAAAAGGCAACGCCACAAATAGAACAAATAGAGATCGACTTGTCAAACATACCTTTAAGGCCAACATCGAAGCGGGAAGTACAGCAGCTTGAAATGGCACTAATTATAGGAACATTGTATAGACCAGAAGTATTGGAATTGATTAAAGATCCGCTAGAGAAAGCAACATGGGTTGACAGCCTAGCGGTTGCAGCTGCTGCAATTGCTAGAGAAAAGGCTGGCTACACAGTCTCGCAAATAGCTGATGAGCTTGGTAGAAGTGAAACCACGGTGAGAGCTCACCTGTCCGGTAAGACTAAGGCTGGCAAACTTGTCCGTGAAACCTACGAGCTTCTTGCAAGAGGCAAGCTGCGTATAGTAGCACCATTTGGCGGAGTTCATGTTACGAGAGAAGAGTATGAGAAGTTGAAACAGTTGGAGGAGAAAGTAAAACAGTTAGAAGAGGAGAATAGAAGGTTAAAACAACAGCTAGAAAGCTGTGTTAAACCAGAAGAGCTTGAGAACAAGTTGTCAGAGCTCAAGTCAACAATAGACGAACTTGAGAAAGAGAATGAAGAGCTTAGAAAGAGAATTCATGAGCTCGAAGAAAAGACCAAGATTGTCGAAGAAATTAGAAAACTTGTTTGTGGCTAAAAGTCCAGGTTTTAAACCACTAACTCATTTTTGCCTTCTTTTTGCCCAATCCAGCTAACTTGTTATGGGTGGTTCCTTGCCTTGTCCATGGTATAAAAATGGCATGTGTACTTCGCCTAAACTTAGAGAGCCTAGTACTCTTGTTGTTAGTCCTGAACGTTGCCTAGGAGGTCAGGAAGATTATAGATCATGTCGATATTTTGTCGATGTAGAGAAGCAAGAGGAGAAAGAGAAGAGTGGTTTAACAAAGTTCACTCAACCAACACCTGCCATAGCTCAACAGCTCAAACCCTATCCACCAATACACCTATTACACTCTAAACCTTCTTCTGCATGTCCATACTTCAAAGTGTATGAGTATGCTGGCAATTATCTCGCATACTGTAATGTGCTTGAAAGACTTCTAACACGTAGTGAAGTTAAAAATTGTGAAAAACTTTGGAAAGGTTGTCCCTTCTACAAGCTAGGTAGAAGCTATATTAGCGAGTGAGTTTCTACTCATAACACTTGCATAAGCTTTGTAAACTATTGCTTCCAACAATGTTTCCGTACAAGTGAAGAGCGATAGTAGTTCGCCATCGACTATAAGTTCGGGTGTAAGTCCTTCATCATCTAGTACTGGCAATTCAATTTCTGTTAAAGATGCTTTAATTCCCAATTCTCTAAGCCTCTCCAACACACTTCTTATCTTCTCCCTAGCCTCACTACTGTAGGGTCCTATCCCTCTAACAAACAACATGTTAAGCACAGTATCCATCTTTAGCCCGCAAAACATGGTAACTCTACACAGGCTGTTCTGCTTTAACCCACCGTATTACTAAAATTATGGCAGTTGTTTTAGAGTGATTAGCTGACCTTGACAGTGGGGGTTCCAGTTATTAAGGCTTGATTCAGTAAGGCTGTAGGGGGATTAGGGTATGGTTAGCGAACAAGAACTTGAGAAAAAGCTAACAGTTGACAAGAGAACATTGAAGCAAATAATTAAAGAGCTTAAAAAATGGAAAGCTCCAGCAACAATACTGTTAAGCCTCTACATACCACCTGGTAGACCTATAAGCGATGTAATGAATCTTCTTAGGCAAGAGTACTCTATAACGGATAACATTAAGTTGAAGAGGACTAGAGAAGCTGTCCAACGTGCTCTAGCATCTGCTATGGAGAGACTCTCATCGATCCCCAAAGTGCCCAAAAACGGGCTTGTCGTATTTTGCGGCGAGAACGTGCAAACGAAAGACTTTATATGTCTTATGTTCTCGCCTCCAGAACCTGTACCCGTGTTCTACTATAGAACCGACAAATGGTTCCATACAGAGTTTTTAGAGGAAATGCTTGAAGCCGAAGAAGCTTACGGTCTAGTGATAATAGAGAGAGATGAAGCTACAATAGGGCTTTTGAAAGGTTCAAGAATACAGGTACTCGAGGAGATTGAAGGGTATGTGCCTGGAAAACACCATAAGGGTGGTCAGAGCCAGCGTAGATTTGATAGACAGATAGAGCAGTTTGTGCGAGCTTTCTACAAACAAGTTGCTGAGGCTATGTCAAAACACTTTCTACCGCTTATAGAGAAGGGGATCTTGAAGGCCATAATAATTGGTGGACCGGGCTACGCCAAGAAAGACTTTCTCAATAGCGGTTTCCTCGACTACAGGATAAGGCAAAAGATAGTGTCAAAGCTTTTCGATGTCTCCTATCAGGGTATTGCAGGGCTTAGAGAGTTGGTTCTCCGAGCCGAAGATGTACTAACTAAGCAAAAGTATTTGGAGCTTTTGAAGGCTATAGAAGAGTTTAAGATGCACCTGGCAAAAGATGATGGACTAGCAGTATACGGGCTTAAAGAGGTGAAGAATGCGCTGATGATGGGCGCACTAAAGTTTGTCATAATAGACGAAGAGCATGAAGAAGCTGAGAAGATTTCGGAGGAGGCGAAAAAGTATGGAACAAAAGTGATCTACCTTTCAGATAGTCTACCAGAAGCAGAATGGATAAAGAAGACTTTTGGAGGCGTAGTTGGTGTACTGCGATATCGCCTCTACTAAAACTCTGGATTGTGGGGAGCTATACTGTGCCAAAGAGAATACCTGCTTCTCTATGTGTTAGATGCAAAGGCTATAAGAAGCTCTGTGGTCTTACCTCTTGTCCAATTCTCGACAGGTTTCGTGCACAAGTTTCAAGTGTAACAAAGCTTGGTCCTAGACCTTTAGAATTGCAAGGTTCTACACCTCCAAGCCTTGTTGTCGGCGAACAAGGATATCCAAAGGTACCTATACTCTTCAACGTTCCTCCACAAGTTTATGGTGAAGATGCAAAAACATATGACTATCCATTACTTTGGTGGGCTCAACGATATAGTCTTAGAAAAATAATCGAACTTCGATCATATCTTGTTTCAAGCATTCTTAAATTCCATATTAAAGATCCTTGGAAACTGTATGAGAAGGAGCTAAGCATAGCTGCTATATCGGTTAAGCCGACAGATAGTGAGGTTAAACTACAGAAACCTCCAATACCACAACTGTCTTTCGACGGTATACTAGCTCCACACGGGCCTAGCGCACCAGCATCAAGTGTAAGGATAGTCTCAAATCCTAAGCCTCCTCGAGTGCTAGAGAAGCTGGTATGGGATGATGTAAAGGCTTCTGAGGCTGTATGGCTACTTTACAAGGAGAAGGTCGATTTCTACACAATTGTACGAGCTTTTTCTCTTGGTCTGCTTGGTGTAAAGCGAAACAGACGCTTAGTCCCAACAAGGTGGGCTATAACTGCAGTCGATAGTGCAATAGCAGCTAAATTGCTTGAAAATGTTAAGTCTGAGGACAAGGTTGTTGATTACATCGAAGTTTACAATGCATCATATCTTGGGAATAGATTCACCATAATACTTTTCCCAGGTCCTTACAGGCTTGAGATGGTTGAAATATGGCACCCCTTTACAGTGTGGACGCAGAATACAAAGCAACCCATACTACACTGGGTCAGGGAAGATAGACCTAATCGATTTACAGAGATTGATGGAGGGTTTATGGCTGCACGTTTATCTGTTATAGAACATCTTGCAAAGAGGAGACGACAAGCCACTGTACTCATAATACGTGAAATAACCCCAGACTACTATGCACCAGTAGGTAATTGGCATATCCGCCTAACAACTGCTCATGCTCTCTCACAACCTATACTTAAGTCAAATGATGTAAAGGAAGTTGTTAAAGTGTTAAGTGCAAAAATAAGAGATGATAGACTTTTAAACACAATAATCAAAACATCAAAAGTTTTCAACAATCTTTATGCCCAGAGGAAGCTGGATCACTACTTTAGGACAGGCTAGTGCAACAAACCAATAAACCGAAATACTAGCACAACAAAAACTTAGTATGGAGAATTGGCATGCCCCAACTCTCAACAGGTCTCGTAATAGCCGGCGCATACGCTGACAAACTTAGACGCGTACTCTTTGCCCAACTTCGCGACAAGATAAAGGCGGGTGAATTAACAAACCAGCTAGTGGCGCAAAAAGCAGGCGAACTCAATAGACTACTTTTCGACATACTGGTGAACAAGTTAAAGATAGACAAAGGCGATGTCGTGAGAATACGAATAGAATATGATGTTGTTAACGGCGATATAGTTTGGAAGCTTGACACATTAAAAATAGAGGTGTTCAAAAGGGTACCCGACGAGGAAGTCGAAAAAGCTGTGAAAGAAACCATAGAAAAGGCGAGAGAAGTGCTAGAAAAGCCTGTAACTGGAGAAGAAGCAGAATGGACAGGCGCAAAACCAGAAACCCATGCAGCACCAGCTAAAGTTGCAGAAGCAATACCGTTGGGCAGGACTTCGGATAACGAAGTTTTGATATTGCTCAAGGACGATAAAGGCGAGAATCTAGGTCTCACTATACTAACACCCGAAGACAATCAAACCAAATTACATGTCCTGCTAATACCTGGAACTGAAGCATATGAATCAACAAAGCTAGTGAATACACCAGTCGATGAACTATCAAAAGACGTTGGGAAGCTTATTCAAATTATAAATGGATTAGACTATGTAAAGATACCGAAAGAGAAAGCTGAGGAGATAATTAAGTCCAAAATGACAAAGATAATCTAATGACAATCCATGAAAATGGTGTTTTGGGTCAGGCGAGGTCCCCAATCATCATATCAAAACAGTCAAAGTTTCAGTCCCCATAAACATCTTCATCCCCACATACACTAACTTTTTAAACATCCCAAACCCCTACCAAATATTCTAGCGGAGGTGGCCAAGACACATTATGCGAGCAGACCATGTATCTTCTCAGCATTCCATAGATACTACATTGCAGCCACCTCTTGATATAAATAACATACTTGACATGATCATAAAATCAAATACGGTAATTATACTTTTAAAAAACGGTACAAAAATTGAAACAAAACTAACACATGAAATCAAAAAACTCTATTGGGATGTAAAGCTACGTAACAGAAGAAGAGCTTTTGGCCTCTAAAACCACTACCACTACTACCACAGGCAGGTGTTATCTCATCCCACTGCTCTCCTTTTTACAGAGCAATATTGTGCCTCAACAATGACATTTTATTGGAAGTTTAAACATTTGCTATTTTGATTTACACATTTTTGTTGTATCTCTATATTGTTTGGCTAAACTATATTTGGATTGATGAGAGGATTAGGGTTAGAGAAGCGATATTTGGTGTACACCAATGGCATTCTCTTTAAAGTTGCACTCAAGAAGAGGCTGGTATGCCGGGTTCTGTATTACTAATTGGAGGGTTATGGAGGTAGGTAGTAGTCTTGTTAGGGTTTACATGTTGTGATTTGATCCCTAAGTCTTTTTGAAAAACCTATTCTTGTGCCTAAACGGCGATCGTTGTAGATGTATATGATGCCTTTTGACTGTAAACTTTTCAATACTTTAAGTAGCCATGCTGGGTCAGCATCCAACTTTTGTTGTAGTTGGTCTATATACATGTATGTGGAGCCCCACTTCACATAATGGTTGATCATTATTTCTAATATTTCAAGCTCTTCATCAGAAAGCTCGTCAACATCTATAATACTTGCTAGACAGTGGATAGGATGGATAGCCGTTTTTCGTTTATTGCCGCTTTTACCTTTATCAGCAGCAATAAACGGCAAGAATTGAGATGATTGCTCGGCTGGCTTGCCCACTCTTTTGCGGTTTCTTGTCTGTTTAATCTGTTCACCCCACACATCTTCTATTATCTGGCGTGCAAGCGCTGCAAATTGTGATACTCTACCGTTGAGCCTCTTTTCTATAACCTGTCTCGCAAACTCCTCGCCTTTCGCAGTAAGTTGCCAATAACCACTCACATTTTCGAAATAACCTCTAGCTTTCCAATAGCTAAGATAGCTGCTGATGTAGCGTGTTGGATAGCCTAGTGTTTGTGCTATTTCAGCTGCTCTCATAGGCCGTGCAAGAAGGAGGACGGCGATGGCTTCTACTAGAGGACTTCGTGGCCCCTGTTCTCTTCTATAACGTTCTTTTTGCTCTGTTAAATTCCACGCAACTTCTTTTTCTGGCACTCTCCCTACACATAGTTTAAAACATGTTAAACATTAGTGGAATTGGGGCTAGTAATATGTCATGAGGATAGACACTACGAACATTACTAGCCATAGACTAGCCATCCTGTTTATCATACGATAACCATCAAATGGCGGTATGGGTAGGAGGTTGAAGAATGCCATCCAAGCATTTATATGTGCAAATCCTGTCAGGAAGGAGTGAAAGCTGAAAGGTGTTATTGATTGTGCCAATCTAGCTATAAACGATAGTATGAGGTTTACGGCAACACCGCTTGCAGCTATAAGGTCTTCTCGTGGTTCACGGGGAAGCCATGAGGTTGGATAGCACATTATAGCTACATAACCTGGACTTATTATTGCTATAAATGGGATGAAACCTGATAACAATGTTATGGTTAGACCGAAGGGTGTTAAAACATATGATGCACGGCAACCTTCTCTAATTGCACAGTACTTATGTGCTAGTTCGTGGAGGATCATTCCAGAAATAGCGCCTAGGATTATGCCGGAGTGATAGCTTAAAGCGTCGTAGTATAGGGCTAATACGACCTGAGGACCGCCTAGCGCTATGGCTGCTGCAATGGCGGCTATTAGAAGAGCTAGTGGTTCCACAATTTGTAGTGGTCTGAGGAGTGTGTGAGGTAGCATGCTTTTTGCCCTCATTCAACCTTCATAATTACTTCCTCGTCGTAGTCTACAACTACCCTGATATAGCCTTTGAGTGTTTCGTCGAGTTCTGGGTCGCCAGTATCAATACGTAGTTTTTTAAGTTTAGAGATTTTAGAGCGTGTTGCAACAACCAAAATATTGTTACGTCCAACAAGTTTGAGTACACGTGGTGTTATTTGTTGGTTTCCGCGTCCGAATATAAAGCCTTGCCCACCTATAGGAGATACTATGATCAGTACATGTCCTCCTCGTTTCAAGTGCTCCTCGACAATCTTTTCTAGTGTAGGTCCATCAACATCTTTTGCTACAAGTTTCCCGTTGTGAATGACATCTACTCCAAGAAGTGTTTTCTCTACGCCAAGCGCATCTGCAATAGCTTTTGTGGTAGTTCCAGGTCCGAGTATTATGAGGGTGCATGGTTTCACGTAGTATTCGAGTACGTGGTTGGCTATAGCTCTTCGATTCTCCTCTTCATCGGGAGTTTCTGGCGTAGGTTGTTTCGATATCCCAACCAGATATCTCGAGCAGAGAGTTTGTGTTAATGCAAACATTTTCACATTCAATATGTTTTTCCGAAACGCTTCTTCATCTACATCTACAACTTCTCCTTCACAACAACACGTGGTTTTTCCAGACTGAACAAATTCTGCAACGGCTTGTGCAGCTGCTTCAGGATTTACAGCGAAGATGCTGCTGTACATTTTCACGCCAGATGGAATCCCCAAAAGCGGCACATCTTTACGATCCTCGCTAGCCAAAGCCAAGGCTACATCTCTAGCAGTTCCATCACCTCCGCAAAAGACTATTAGATCGACGCCTTGCCTACAACACCTTATGACAGTCTCAATAGTGTCTGCAGCAACAGTTGGGTTAGCAACAACGTTGACAATCCTATAGTCTACACTGTATTCTCTTAGCAGTTCCTCGCCCATAGACCCTGTGGCGGTGTAAAACTCTATTGACTCTAGTACTCCAAGTTTTTCCAGCCTATCAAGAAACCTCTTTGCACGCTCAGGAGAAACAGGTTTGGCACCTCGTCTTATTGCTTCCCATCTAGCTCTACCATCAGTACCTTTTAGGGCTAAGGGTCCTCCCATACCAGCAATAGGGTTTACTACGAAGCATATCCTTGTCTTGCTCACATGGGTCCCAGAATGGCTTTGAGTAGGGTTCTCTTTATAGGTCGTTTTCAACCATTCCACAAAGGGCATTTAGCGGTTATAGAGTGGTTGCTAGAGCGCTTTGACGAAGTTGTAGTTGTTATTGGAATGGCTAGTGAGAGCCATACATGGAGGAACCCTTTTACAGCTGGCGAGCGAATCATGATGATTAGAGAAGCTTTGCGCGAAAAAGGCATAGACCTATCAAAGATCATTACAATTACCGCGCCAACACTAGAAGTGAATATTGCCTCGCTACACTACATACTCATGCTGTCTCCCCCTATCCACGCAATAGCAACTCGTAATCCTATTGTGGAGTCTGTTGCACGTGATATAGGGGTGAATGTCATAAACCCACCGTTGTTCCGTAGAGAGGTGTTTGCGGGGGAGAAGATACGGTTAATGATTGTTGCTGGAGACGAGAGATGGAAGGAGTTGGTGCCATCAAGTGTTGCAAAAATTATTGAGGATATAGGTGGTGTTGAAAGATTGAAGAAGCTTTACAGAGTTTGTAAGGAGGGTGGTGGGGCTGAGAAGCTGTGCAGAGTATACCAGTGTTGAAAGAGGTTGAGGTTCTAGTGGAGAAGGTTGTTGTACCGCGTGTAGGCGTTAGATGGCAAGGCTGTCTTCTAGTTCGCTATGAGTCTGCACGTTTATGCCTTCTTATGCCAGCTAGTATAGCTCGTTGGCTTGCACCTGGTGAAAAACTTATACTGAAACTGCTCCGTGAACCCGACCACGTTGATGGCGTGAACATTGCTGAAAGAGATTCGTTCTTGCTTTGGAGGGTATGGGAAGGTGAACGAATCCAAGTTTGGCCTCCTTGGAGGAAAGAGGTGCGTCTAGTTAGAAGCGATCCTGTTCGAGGCAAGCCAATCTACGAGTACGTTGTGGTTGCTCGAGAAGCAGTATTCGAGGAGGATTACCAAGAGATAGTTGCGTTAGAACAATACCACTACGCTAGCAGAGAAGAGATAGTAGCTATTTGGAAGTGTCCTATATGTGGCAAATACTTCCAGTCAAATGTTCAGCCTAGCTGTCCCGAGGATGGTGTTCCAACAAAACTGCAGGAAATTAGAGGTAGTCTACCATCCTCAAGATTTTTGATCCTCGAACTAGCTGTAAGAGAGCCTCATGAACCAAGAGTTGTTGGCTACGTAAGAGTTGATACTCCGATTCCTCTCATGCATAGACGCGTCGTTGTCAATGGCTCTGTTAGGATAGAGAAAATGATTAGGGAGAAGGTGTTTCCCAAGGACTGGTTTCACCCAACCTTTTGGCCTCTAGCCTATACACGTCGTCTAGAGATAATTAGGAGGTATAAACAACTAGCAGAACTTTATGGCAGTAAACGTATTGCAAGAGCTGTTGTAGGTGAGGAAATAGCTGAAGAGGCGCTGCGCAGAGCTAATACTGCTGCAGCACGCATAGCTCGTGTAGTGATACACCCCGACTATAGAGGTGATGGACTTGGCGTTTTAGCCGTTAAACTCGCTGTACAGTGGATTGCAGAGAGAAGAATACCTGAAATGAAACGCAAGAAGCATGTAGTTGAAACAATAGCGCAAATGGCAAGATACAACCCGTTCTTTGAAAAAGCAGGCTTTGTCTACATGTGGGATACAGCGAGTGGTAGACCCGTCCTAATGTACCCATTAACTGAAGAGGCGAGGAGGAGGATAGAAGAGTTTCTAAGAAAAGATCCTATAGCGAAACAGCATAGAGGCAAGCTATTCGTTCCACGATTTGGCAAGGTTGAGAAGCTTAGCGGACCAATAGTCTTTGAGAATGTTACGAAAAAGTATCGTAATGTCTTGGACGTTGCAAAGTTGTCTAAAGAATTACAAGATGTGTTAAAGGCTTTTGGTGCAGAAAGACGTGTAGTTGAACGATATGTCTTGCGTGATGTAAACCTTAGAATAGAGCCTGGAGAAATTGTGGCAGTTGTAGGAGCTTCTGGTGCAGGCAAAACAACGCTATTGAGACTCCTAATAGGGGCAGTAAAGCAGATGGAGGATGAAAATTATAGACCTTCGGAGGGTGTTATAAAGGTTCCTAAGAATGCTAAAGTTGAATACCTGTTGCCGGGTGAACATGAGCCTGAATTTGGCGAAGAAACAATACTTGAACATATTTCGCGTAAAACTGGCGATGCAGCTACTGCAGTTGAGATATTAAATGCTGTTGGGCTTTCAGACGCGATATTCTATAGGGCTAAGATCACGGAGCTGTCTACAGGTCAGAAGGAGAGAGCAAAACTTGCAAGTCTTATAGCATCAAAACCAAATCTGCTAGTTGTAGACGAGTTTGCAGCTCATTTGGACCCTCAAACTGCACAGCGTGTAGCTCGAAAATTGTCGCAACTTTGTCGCAATGCAGGTATAACGTTAGTAGTAGCGACAAATCGTCTAGAAGTGCTCAAAGCCTTGTCTCCCGATAAAATCATAATAGTTGGCTATGGAACAGTAGTGGTGAAGAGCTTTGATGAGTATATGGCTTCACTAGAAGCAGCCAAGGTGTGAGACAAACCTTGCAAAGACTATGTAAACAGCTGTTCAACCTAATAGTTGTGTTTGAGCCTCGATGGGGTGCTCGAAGCAGAGTTGAAAGATTTCTTTCGAGTTTAACACGTTACAGTATTTTTGGTTCATCTCAACATGTACTATTCTTAAGACTCTACGAAGACCCCTTCAAGTTTGTTGAAAAGAACTGTGAGAAGTTTGTAAATGAACCATTTCTGCTACGCATAATCCCTGTAGACATTGTGTGTCAGCCAAAAACCAGTATGTTCGCTAGAGAAGCTTGTAGAATATTAAGTGAAAAGGTTCTGGAAGGCGATAAGATTGCAATTAGAGTTGAAGGCAGCATAGTTGATGTAGATGTGAAGAAGAAGCTTCATAAGTTAGATGTTGTAAACGCAATAGTTGCTAGTTGCGAGAAGAAGTATAGCGTTGATCTCACAAATCCAACAATTATAGTCCTAGTTAAAAGTGTTAGCGTTTACGGAGGATCGCAGAAATATGTCGCTATAAGTGTTGTTAGACCTAATCAAATATATTCGCGTAACAGTAGCCGATTGACATGCCTTTCTCCTTAAAAGTTATCCGATATTACTTGGTTCTAAACTCTAGAGTGGGGATTGCTTGTCAAAGCCTATAGGATACGTGTTAGACGAGTCAACACCATCGGTAGTACGTTTTGTTTCGGATAAACCACCACTCCTAGGCGATTATGTGGTAATCAATTATGGTAATGGTTTGCAAGTGTTGGGTATGATTGAATGGGTTGGAGCAAGAAACACAGCTTTCTCTGTAATGGATGGAGTAAAAGATCCTACGGTCATATCTAGGCTTTTGAAAGGTAGAATTGGCGACAATTTCTTTGAGGGTAAAATTAAGCTTATAGGCGACATAGCAAGATTTGAGCTTCCACGTATACCGCCACCACCAGGTTCGCCGGTATATAGGGCGCCTCAGCATATACTTGAGAAAGTGTTTGGTGGTAAAGAACCTCGTATGATACGTATAGGCACACTACTCTCTCGACCTGAAGTTCCGGTCTACGTTGATGTAAACAAGCTTGTAACGAGACATCTAGCTATACTTGCTGTAACGGGTGCTGGTAAAAGCAACACTGTAGCAGTGTTGGCAGATAGAATTGTTAGGATTGGTGGTACTGTCTTAATCTTCGATTTTCATGGCGAATATGTTGGCTCCACAATAGGGGGCAAGGTGAATGTCATTGATGCGAAACTGAATCCAGAGCTACTGACTGTGTCTGAGCTAATGGTTTTGCTAGGTATAGAGCATAGGTTCTATAACCAAGAGCGTGTTCTCCGTAGAGCATATGCTAAAGCTATGGAGTCTAGAGAGGGTAGCTTCATTGATAGGTTGATAAAAGCTGTAGAAAGCTTAAAAGGTAGAGAGGATCCAAAGGCTGTTGCAGCTGTGCTAAACAAGATCGAGTCTCTACAAGAGAAGTATCGAGATATACTTGACGAAAATGTGGTAGACGTTGTTAGTAGGATTAAGTATGGTTATGCAAATATTGTTGATCTGAGTCGTGTTGATGAGGAGGCAGCCGATGTTGTTGTAAGCCACTTCCTAAGACGTATACTCTATGAGCGTAAAAGATACAAAAGGTTTGGAGAAGGTTTAGCAGTTCCAATACTCATCTTCGTAGAGGAAGCACACATACTAGCGCCCAAGGATAGAACCACTCTTTCAAAGTATTGGATGGCTAGGATAGCGAGGGAGGGTAGAAAGTTTGGCGTGGGTTTAGCGATTGTAAGCCAAAGACCCAAATCTATAGACGTTGACATTTTAAGCCAGATGAACAACAAGATTGTCTTAAAGATAGTTGAGCCTTCAGATCAAAAGTATATTAGAGAAGCAAGCGAGACTTTGAGTGAAGATCTTGCAGAACAGCTTGCAGGTTTAAATGTGGGTGAGGCAATACTAATTGGCCCATTTGTACGTGTACCAGCACTTGTTAAGATAGACAAGTTCCAGGGAAGACTTGGTGGTGCAGACCCAGACATAGTTAGAGAATGGCAGTCATCAGTAAGCGAGGAGTACGATGTGGTTGATGAAATGGTTGAGGCTGTGATAAAGGGGTTTACGCGTTAAAGGAGGTTAGATGTTATGAGCGTACACGTGCTACATACTTCAGACACACATCTAGGTTATAGACAATATGGTATTGTTGAGAGAGAAAATGATGTGTACGATGTATTTGAAGAGATTATCGATATTGCTCTAAGAGAACACGTTGATCTTGTAGTGCATTCAGGAGACTTCTTCGACTCTATAAGGCCTCCACCTCAAGCAATACTGACTGCTATAAGGCATCTTAGAAGGTTGCGTGAAAAAGGCATCCCATTTATAGCAATATTAGGTGACCATGATACGCCTAAACGTCGTGTTCTACCACCCTTAGTACTCCTAGAAGAGCTTGGCTATGTTAGACTTGTTGGAATAAGCGAGCAAAGACTTACCTACACAGTTAAAACGCGGTCAGGAGAAGTTTTTGTAGCTGGTATTGGGAATAGAAAGAAGACTTCTAGTAGTGCGCTTAAACTTATACTCAAAAAACTGTCAAATCCTCCAACCAACATGCCCAGCATCCTATTGTTGCACCAGTGTGTCCGAGGCTCGTGTTTTGACTATGAGTTGGAGTTAGGTGATATACCAAAAGGCTATACATACTATGCCCTAGGCCATGTTCACACATACAAGGAGTTTGAGATTGGCGATAGTGTTGCTGTGTATCCAGGCTCTCCAGAGGTTATGCGAGTAGACGAGTTTAGAGCGCAACCTGAACGCTACGTCGTACTGGTAGAGCTTGGAAATAATGTATCGTATAGGCAGAAGATAAGACTGCAAAAAGTTAGACCGCAATATGAGCTTGTGATAGATGATGTGGATTCTATGGAGTTGAAGGTAAAGCGTTTTGTAGCCGATATCGTGTCTAGAGGTAGAACTAGCAAGAAACCCTTTGTCTATGTACGTGTTGTGGGCGGAGAATATAACAAGTCTAAAATTCTAAACATTTTGGAGCGCTTCCTTAGACGTGTTGTTCTAGACTATAGAGTTTACGTTGAGAAGAAGTCTGATGATATTGGAATAGCTGTTGAGGGTATAGAACATGTTACAAAGCCTCTTGACAGACTTGAACTTCTAGAGAAACTATTGGGAGATAAAAGTTTAGCAGAACTTGCAGACACTCTAATAACAGTTTTAAGTAGTGGTAGTGAAAGTGAAGCGTTGCGTGAAGGTTTGAAGATAGTTTTAGAACGCTATGGCATCGATATTGAGTGGACACCCGTTTCAATAGCAAGAGTGTCTTCTAAGCGTAGTTCAGCAAGTAGAACCTTAGACATGCTTTTAAGACGAAATAGGTTGAGGTGATTTTATTGATCTTAGAGGAAGTTTATATGGAGAACGTTCTAAGTCATAAAGAGACTAGATTAAAGCTTGAACCTGGCATTACGGTTATAGTCGGACCTAATGGGGCGGGAAAGACAAGCATTATAGATGCTATAACATATGCACTATTCTCAATCCATAGTCGTGATCCTAGAAAGAAAGAGCCTCTAATCAGACTAGGTGCACCACGTGCATATATTAGAGTATGCTTTAGGCTTGGTTCACGCAAATACATTGTCGAACGTATCATAAATCGTGCAGGAGCTTCAGATGCAAGACTATATGAGGTCGACGAGCAAAATAGTAGAAGACTTATTGCATATGGTGTGAAGAACGTAGAACTAGAAATTAGAAAGTTAACAGGGATTGATGCATCGCTTGCCCGTTTCTCCATGATTGCTAGGCAAGGCGAGATAGACCTAATACTTTACGACAAAAACAAGCGTATAGACATGCTAAACACGCTATTGGGTCTTAACGCTATAGAGAAAGCTTATGAGAGGATAAAGTACCTTGTAAAAGAGATTGAAAATAGGCGCAACCTAATAATAAACGATATTAGCCACTTGGAAAACGAGGTGCAAAGGCTCAGAAAAGAAGTTGAGGTAAAACCACAACTTCAATCTCAACTTGCCAAAATTACGCAAAAGCTGTTGGAGAAGAAACAGTTGCTTTCAGAGCTAGAAGAGAAACTACAACATCTAAGAACTCTTCATGAAGAATACATCTCGCTTAGCAATAGAAGAGAAATGCTCGAGAAAGAATTAGCTGAAGTGGAGAATGAAATTAGAGAAGTTGAAGACGAGCTTAGAGATATTGAGAGCCAGATAAACGCCATCATGGAGAAGTATGGTTCGATCGAAGAGGTTAAGAGTAAGGTGGAAGTAGCAAAAAGGGTAAGGGTGCTTTTAGAGAAGAAGAGTATGCTTGAAAGAGAAATTGCAAATATTGCCAACTTCATACGAAAGTATAGAGGTAGAGTTGTAGAAGTAAAAGAGCTTGAAGAGCTTATGAGAAGACGACGTCTACTGTATGATCAGCTAACTCGTCTAAGTAACCGTGTAGCAGAATATGAAACCATTAAAAAACGTCTCACGGATCTCGATAGAGAAATTAGTAGACTTAGAGAGGAAAAAGAACGTGCAATAGCACGTATAGTAGCTATTGTTGAACAAGCATTGAATAGACGGAACATAGCTTTAAGAGATCCGCAGCGTCTGCTTTCCGCTCTCCAGCAGCTTGAGGCAAAAAGTAAGAGTGTGCTTGAGAAATTAGAGAAAGATTTTGATAGGTTGAATAGCGAGGTAGGTGCAATTAGATCGCAACTAGACGAAGTGTCAAAACAACTTGAACTGTTGACAAGAGCTAGTGGTCGTTGTCCTCTCTGTGGCCGACCTTTAGATGCTGAACATAGAATGAAGTTGATAAAACAACTTAGGGCAAAGAAGTTGGAGTTAGAAGCTAAACTTTCAAAACTTATTGAGAAGAAGGAGAGACTTAAGAAGGACATGGAGTTTGTTAAAAGTGTTCTAGAAGGCTCTTCTAAAGCTAGGAGTAAAGTAGAGGAGATGGTATCATATATTAGAACGTTGGATGAAAAGTTAAGAGTTGTTGAACGAGAAAAACAAGAACTTCAAAATAAGCTACTTGAGCTATTAGCAGCTGTAAAAGAGTATGATGCCTTAAGAGACGAGATTGGAAAAGTTGAAGAGCGTATTAAGCAGTTGGAACATCTACAAGAGCTTGCAACAAAAATCAAAGTTGAGGAAGAGAGACTAAATAAGTTGAAAGAGGAGCTAATTCACACCGAACAAATGTTGGAAGAGGCATTGGCAGGCTACTCTCTCAACGAAATAGTCTATATTGTGGAAAATCTTGAAGAGTTTGAGAAGGTTATAAGCGAGTATGATAGACTTATGGTTGAGAAGAAACAGCTTGAGAAACGTCTTGCAAATCTCAAGTCTAAATATGAGCAGAAAGTTGTTGAACTAGAAGAGGTTGTCGATAGACTTAGATCGCTAGAGTTTAGTGAAGAAGAGTTTAGGAATGTAGATAAACGTGTGAAGGAGGTTAGAAGAGAGATAGAGGACCTCATTAAAGAACAAGCTATGCTTGAAGAACGTCTAAGAAAGGTTGAAGAAGATGAAAAGAAGTTGCAAGATTGCGAAAAGCTTGTTGAGGAGAAGAGAAAGATGTTAGCTAAGATAAATAAAGCTTACAGCGACTTGAAGCGTATCCAAAAAGTGTTAGAACCAGGTGGCTTGCCAAGGCTCATTAGGTTAAAGGCAAAGAAGATTATAGAAATGCTAATGCAACAATTTATAATGAGATTTGGAGTTGATGCACTTGGAGTCGAGCTAGATTCTGAATACAATGTGTACCTGCTAACGAGGGATGGTAAGAAGAGTGTGACAATGCTTAGTGGAGGTGAAAGAATAGCGTTAGCTCTAGCTTTTAGACTAGCAATAGCTAGAGCTCTTGGAGGCAAATTGGGTGTATTGATACTTGATGAGCCCACAGTACACTTGGACGAAGAAAGACGGCGAGAACTTGTTGAAATATTGCGACAAGGTCCAAAGTTACTAGGTGTTAATCAGATGATAGTTGTTACACATGATCGTGAGTTGGAAGAGGCTGCGGATACAGTTGTAGAAGTTGTTAAAGAGTCTGGTATATCACGTGTTGTTGTTCGAGAACCTAGTCAGCAAACGTCTCAATTCTTGCCAGCATGATCTGCATATAAAGGCTATGTATATGTTACACGTACTGTTAAGGTCTATACTGATAACGTTATGTTTAAAGTAGCAGATTTCTTTTCCAACACTGTCGCAGTCGTAGCGAATACAAATCCTTTTGAAAGGGTACAAGAGACTAATTGTAGCAGTTCCCCCTTCAATCTTAACCGATACTAAATCAAGGATACTAGTAATGGCTCTTTTTTGTGCTACTAGATCATCACGTATAGCTTTAATAGCCTCTGTAGACAGTATGCAACCCAGCAAGCGTTGAATTATTGCAGAAGCTGTGTAGGGATCAAAATTGCTGAGATCTACTGACATTAGCGTATTTACTATCTGTTTGTAGACAGACTCGCTGCAGTATAACTCACATGGTTTATCAAGACTGCAGCTAAACCCTTTAGCAGTATCATCATAGTTTAGCGCATTTTGTTTAATGTGGTACAAACACTTTACCACATCTTCTTCGCTTTTGTAAAGGAGTATGGGGTAGTCGAAGAGCAGATCATGTAATTCCAACGTTTTTGGTAATGGTTCTTTCCTGTACAGTAGTAGTTGAGGTGGTTGTTCTCCCTCCATATAGACACGCTTAGTCTTTGTAATAACTGTTGAATGGTGTTCAACTAGCCCAATAGCATGCCATGTAGGCGGTATATCGAGTACAATTCGTGTTTGCTGTTTTAGATATGGTGTATCGCGTGGAAGTGGTAGAAGATAGTAGGCTGGTGGCATGTATGTTGGGTCTTGAAGACCAATACTGCATCTAGCTTTTAAATGTGTGTTTCTTTTCTCTAACACCTTGCAACTAGATGGCACATATAATGGTATTTCGCTTTCAACATCCACTTCAAAAACGATTGTGTTATTGTCTATGCACCCATACACAGTGGTCTCCATACTACCATCCATTCGACTAACACTCTATTACAGGTGTTTTACCAAATATCCCAAATTCAACCCATTCACGGGGTTTAGCTTTTGAAACTATCACTCTAAATCCAAGAGGGCGTTTCTTCACTCTACTAGCAGCTATAATTTCGAGGTAAAGTCGAGGTATTAGATTAGCATGGGTTTTAGGAAGTAGTACCATGTCTATGCCAGCTACTGAGGCGTAGGCAAGGCGTACAAGGTGTTCTAGTCTAAGAAGCCCTTCTCCAACAAGTTTTTTAAGCTCATTGTCTTCAGCTACAGCTAGCATAACTTCGTTAAATCCTATACATGTCACCATCTCACACATTTTTGCTAACTTTTCGTTGAACATGTCTACTGTTAGACCAAAACCATATTCAAAAGGTTGATAGCCGAATAGTCTTGTAAGAGCTCTGGCAACACTCATGTTGTTCCAGGGTGATAGAGATAGATCGTGTCCACAGAAGTGTGCAGACGTCATCTTAACGGTTTTTTCAATCTTTTGTGCGTATTGAATGAGTGTTGAAAGTCCTTCAAAGCCTTTCTCCTCGATAATGTCTGGGTACAGGTAAGCTACACTTACACATTCTTCATCAACATCTACTAGAGTGCCAACAGGAAAATAGGGTGTTAGAATATTGTTAGTGACTACAGCTACTCTTGATGCATTGTATCCAAGTCTTATGATAAGCTGTTGTAGTTTTTGAAGACTATGATCACTCCAATCGCTTATAATAGCAGAACCATAAAGATTATCTGAGATCTTCACTAACTCTAGCAGGTCTAGCCTATCAGCACTCTTAACATGTATAAATGAGAACATGGCCTCTTTGTATGATGCTAGTTTTCGAGCCATCTCCACAAGAAAGCTATTGTCAACATCTTGGGGTGTCAATGGGAAAGAAATACGTAGTGACCAAACGTCTAAATTGGCTTCGCGCTGTATAGTCTTGGACAACTTCTTAAGTTTCTCTATGGAAGACTCAACAGTTTTCAATATTTGCTTAGGAGTTGTAGGGTATTCGTCCAAGTGTAGTGTTAATGCTCTAACAAGCATCTACTCATCTCCACTCAACGATTACAGCTCATGAGTCTAGTTTTAGGCTCAACTGTAGTGTAGTTATTCGAATTAGTGTTCGTCTTCTAAAGCGTACTGTTTCTATACTTGTCCGAATGGGGTATCAAGAAGGGTGTAAGTTGTTGGGTGAGCAAGGTCTTCGAGTTGTAGAAGAATTGAAGAAAAAGGGTGTAAGATGGGTAGAGTTACACTTTGTCGATCTAGCAGGCTATTTGCATTCAACTACGGTTCCTCTCCACTCGCTGGACGAGGATGCATTTACTAAAGGTTTGGGTCAACTTGATGGTAGTAGTGTTGAAGGTTTTACTGCTATTAATGAGAGTGATTTGGTGTTAAAGCCTGATCCGTCAACAGCAGCAATACTCCCTTGGAACCCTAAGCGTGCTAGAATGATAGTTGATGTGTATCTGAGTATGGGGAGAGGTAGATTTCCAAAAGATCCACGCTATATTGCAGAAAGGGCTATGCAGTATGCAGCGGAAAACGGCTATGTAGCATTCTTTGGTCCTGAGGTAGAATTCATGATATTAAATGGCATTGAAGTAGACATCTTAACCCCGGTATTCGGGACAGGCTATAGGATACACAGCTTTGAAGTTAACAGCACTAGTTCTGACAGGCTAGTCAATGTTGGTGATTTCCAGAGAATAAAAAAGGCCTATCATACGCCAACACCGATAGATAAACTGCTAGTTGTAAGAGAAGAGATTGCAGAATATCTTGAAGACTATTTTGGATTCACAGTGGAGGCTCATCACCATGAAGTTGCAGCGTTTGGCCAGGTGGAGATAGATTTTAGATTTGCAGATCTTAAAAAGACGGCAGATAACGTAATCACGCTCAAGTATGTTGCGAGAAATGTTGCAGCAAGACATGGGATGACGGCAACCTTCATGCCTAAAGTTGTCTATGGTGATAACGGTAATGGAATGCATACACACATTAGTCTTTGGGATAGAGAAGGTAAGGAAAACCTGTTCTACGATCCCAACGATGAATATGCAGAACTAAGTCAGTTGGGTCGCTATTTCATTGGTGGGCTACTAGAACACGGTAGAGCGTTAGCAGCTCTAGTTGCACCAACAACAAATAGTTATAAAAGGTTAGTACCGGGTTACGAAGCGCCAGTGTACCTTGTTTGGAGCAAGGCTAATCGCAGTGCAGCAGTAAGAGTGCCTATATATCATCGAGGCGATGCTAAGGGTAAGAGGATAGAGTTTAGACCTCCAGATCCATCGGCAAACCCATATCTAGCGTTTGCAGCTATACTTGCTGCAGGCCTTGATGGTATTAAGAAGAAGATAGATCCTGGAGATCCAGTGGACAAAAACGTATATACTATGACGGTTGAGGAGAGGCGTAGATTGGGGATAAGAGAGCTACCGCGTAGTCTTGATGAAGCGCTTGATGAACTTGAATCGGACATGGAGTTCCTCAAACCAATATTCCCCAAAGAAACTCTGGAAACTTACATAGAGATCAAAAGGAGAGAGTGCAATGAAGTTAGACTATATCCATCGCCAATAGAAGTATATCTATATTACAACATTTGAAGAAGAGTTTAACAATTACAGTGTAATTTAGACAAGATTTTTACGCCTAAACATAATATGGCATATGTAGGTGATGAAGGCTCCGGGCACTGTTCCGAGCGGTGCGGAGTGGGATGCCGAGCTGAACCAAATATTCGGAAATACAGGTGTCATAGTAGCTAGACTAGGTATAGCTTTTCATCTTGCAACCTTACTTGAAGAGTATACCCCATCTACATGCTTACTACAAGCAGAAGAGCAAAACAATAAATGGGTCTATGTCTTCTACGCTAAAAACTGTCCAGATAAAAGTTGGCTAGAAGAAGTTACAGCGTACATAGAATCAACGCTAACGAAACATTTGCTTTCTACGGATCGAATAGTTGTAAAGTGTTTTGACAATCCAATTGGTTCCAGTTGCTTGCATGCTGATAGTATAAGCATTAAAATGCTTGAAGTTGTTGAAAACAATATTATGCCTATCCTCCACAAACTCTCTTTCAAAAACAACGAATACTTTGTAGTGGTAACATGGGATGGCAATATAGCTGTTGGTAGAGGTGGAGAAAGAAATGTAATACTTCCAAAAATCCCGCACGTATTCTTTGGACATACACATCCAAACGAAGTTTGCATGCCATCCCCAACAGATCTCGAGAACATGTTAGATGCGCTATGTAGTGGTGCCATCATAGAAGTAGTTGTATCAAGACTTTGTAGTTTTGTGATAAGGTTGAGAAGACCATTAAATGCTAGTGAATATGATAAATTTTTCATGTTAGTTGAACAATACAAACGTGGACGCATTAATATAGATAGACTCTTATCAGAACTAGACAAAATAGACTCTATTGAGGTACAAGTAAAAATAGGGCATTAGAAATAGAGGAGGTTTTGGATGCTGAGGTGGACCGGAACGTACCGGGCTTTGCCCCGGGATGGAGAAGTGCTGGGCGCTGCTGAGCTCCCACACATGTAGATTCTCAAGCATGTGTTTTGAGAAACCTAACTATAGTTGGTAGTAACCTGTATGCATAGTCTATGCGCCATTTAGCTTGCCGGATACAGTTCTTCTCATCAAACTTACCTATACTATTCTTTATCTTCTTCCAAGAGAGCATGAATGGTACTGGATCGCCACTATGGCTTCTTAAAGTGTAGGGTGTAGCATGGTCGGAGGTAACCAGTACTGCGACATTGTCTAAGTCTATTTCATTTAGCAATGGTTGTATGAAGTACTTGTCTATTTCTTCTATTGCTCTAACCTTGTCTTCAAATTTGCCGTCGTGGCCCGGTTCATCGGGTCCTTTTAAATGTACGTATACGAAATCGTTTTCTGATAGTGCTCTAATAGTTGCTTTAAGACGTAGTGGTAGATCTTCTCTCAGGTTTCCCGTAGGAGGTGGTACTAAATAGATGTGCATTTTTGCAGCTCTAAGTATCCCGATTTCAACTGGCATTTCAGCTATACCGCTAGCGGAGGTAAAGCCATGCATTTTGGCGAAGTGTGGTAGTCTAGGCATACGATCTCCAGCGTCTCGTAAGAGTATGGCGTTTGCCTTGGGTAAACCTTTTTGAGCTCTTTCAATGTTTATTGGATGGTCTTTGAGTATCTCTATGGCTTTTAACGTGAACTCATCAACAAGTTTGCAAGTTTCTTTTGCCGCCTCGTCATCTACTAAAGGTACGCATCTTGCTATTCGTTTTGAAGGATTTGGAACAGCAACTGAGATGAGACCTTTACGGATATAGGCTGGATCAGTATTACCCACCATTCCACTCAGTCTACGTGTCCTACTACCTATTATGACAACTGCTCGATGACCTATAGTTGCCCATACACGTGCATAGCCATCGTCAGATAGTTTCATCCCATCAACAGCTTTTGCTAGTTCTCGTGCTTCTTCACTCTTTAGAGATCTTCCTACACGTCTATCAATTATTTCAAGTGTAGATTCATCAATTGTTGCAAAATTTGCTCTAAATGCTACCTCATACCCCTCTCTAATTTGAACATTTATGCCGAGTGCTTCTAGGGGCCCTCTACCCGTATAATATTTTTCAGGATCATAGCCGAGTAGAGATAGCACTGCTGTATCACTCTCTGGTGCTTTGCCCGGACCTATGGGATAGTGGAAACCTGCATATGCGTGTTGAGCTAGTTCGTCGAGACCAGGCGTGTTAGCGGTACTTAAACTCGTCTTTTCAATGGTGGGGCTGTCAGCAGCACCATCTAGTACCAGTACGAGTAGCTTGGGTTTCAAGGCTTTGTTGACCAGATCTTCACGAGATCTCTAATAGTATTATAGGCTTCTTCTCCTAGGGAAATTTCAGATCTAAGATTCTCGAAGAACTCGTTGATGAATTTCTGTCTCTGTCTAGCAATTTTCTTTCCAGTTCTAGTGCACATTAACTGTTCTAGCTTCGAAAGCTTCTCTACAAAATGCTCTATAATGCTGTTTAGATTGTTTCCACGTAGTACATTCGTAGCTATAGTTCGGTAAACACCTATAGCGCCTAATGCGTCTAACTTATCAGCATCACTCACACAACACTCTTCAACGCTTCTAGGGGCCAGTTTTAAACTATAGCTGTGTGCCAGTATAGCTCTTTTAACAGCGTCTATCTTATGCTCTGGAAATCCTACAGCGCTAAGCAGTTCTGAGGCCATGTTTGCAGATATTATCGCATGATGTACCTGCATATGGTTTTCAACAAGTCTACCAATGTCGTGCAGTAATGCTGCAGCTGCCACAATATCTAGGTCAGCACCCTCAGCTATAGCGATACAAGTGGCAAGACAGAAAACGCGTAAGACATGCCCTAGCCCGTGAACATCGTCGTGTGGATAAAGTAGTGGTACTATATGGATGAGCTTTTTAAACCAAGGTCTTGATGATAGAAGCTTTATGGTGTAGGTGCAAGATTGCATACATTTTAAATCTAATTGGCTGTTCATGATCAGACGCCCGAAACAGCTATTCAACCGATACTGTATTTAAGGAGGGGGTGGAGGTGGCCGATGAAGTATTCCGGCGGAGCTGAATGTTGATGATCTCTTCGCTGTACTGAGGCCTTAAAAAACAACCTTTAAGGCTAGTAATGTTATGACGGCGGTTAATCCTATTCCGACAAATTTAAGTCCGTTCAATAGCTTACTTTCACCACTTATTTTCCCCAAGTAGCAGCCTATGAGGAATAGTTCCACTAGTGCTATTGAAGTTGAAGCTGCAATAGTTATTTCCAGTGGAAAATCTGTTCCAAGATACAACGCTACTGCAAATGGTATTAGTGTTAGTAGGGGTAGTAGGAGTGCACCTATCCCACTCCAGAAAGCCACATATACTGGTACATAGCGTGCAACCTTTGCATATATGCTGTCATCCAGTTTGTGCAGCATAACTCTCTCAGTTTCATGAAGCTCTCTTAACCGTTCAGCTCTCTCGGAAAGATATGTTGCTATCATGCCGCTAAAAATTCCAAGTGCAAGCATACCGCCAGCAACAGTGTAAATATATGTTGCAGGATCTTCTACGTTGCCAAGGTATCCGCCAAGAATTATACCAAGTGTTGATATGAGTCCGTCAAAACTATTAGTGACAAAAAGTCTACGAGCTATGCTATGCGCATCGCTTATTCTTGCAAGTCGTCTAAGCTCTTTGAAGAAAAAGATGAGATTATGTAATGGGTTTTGCAATGATTTCTCACTCTCTAACAACCCTTCTACTTCCTACAGCCTCTATAAGTTCCAAAACAAGTCCCTTATTACTATTGTTTTTCCTAACAACTATTGTTGCATCGGTAAGTCTATACAAGCATCTCGGACACTTGTAGTAGTATATTATCCGCCTCATATCTCCATTGCCAAGTTCTATCTCTATTCTAAACTCTAACCTAGTTCTACAGCGAGGACATGCCATCTCGATAGCGGCCATCCTACCTCGCCTCCACACCCACAGCTAGCTTGCTTTAGCGCCTTCTAGCGCAACTACAGCAACTCTTCAATCTAACGAGTGTAGATGGGAGTGGCATATTTAGTTCTCGGAGAATGCGTATACAAGGGTTACAAGTTTTTCGAGAAGCATTAAAACGTAAGTCATGCTCAGATGTAGGTTGGCATATTTGAAAGCTTTTAACGCTCTTGTATTGTTCCTCTCTTCAGCAACTTTCATACTGAGTATGAACAGGTGTGTAGAAGAGAGTAGACCGTAAAACGTTGTAATTAAGCCTATAACATGTTCTGAGGCAAGTATCAAGATGCTATATGCTTGGAATACCGATGCTAATGCTATGCCTAAACCTACAAGCGTAGGATCTGATACAACTGGTAGCATAGGTACATTGGCTCTTGCATAGTCGTTTCGACGGTAATATGCTAGAAACCAGATGTGGGAGGGTACCCATGCTACAACAAGCATTGAGAGTGCAAGACCAGCAGCATCTATACGGTTTGTTGCAGCAGCCCATCCACCCAAGCTTGGCATACCACCGGCAATAGCACCAGCTATTATGCTAAAGGGAGTTCGTCGCTTCAACAGTATAGTGTATGCGATTATATCGAAGAAGAAGCCCACCACTATAGCTGTTGCAAAAAGAATGTTGATATAAACAGCTGAAAGAATAGTTGTTAAAGTGAGAGTTGTTAGAGCAAAAACGAGTGTTGACTTTGGCCTGAAAACTCCTGTAACCAAAGGTCTATGTCTAGTTCTTTCCATTACACTATCAATATCTCTATCAAAATACATGTTGATAGCAGTTGTAGAAGCTATTGCCAAAAACCCAAACACTAGCAGTAGAATATGCTTGTAAAAGGGTGCAGTGTACCCTCCTCCCAACAGGAATGACACATAAGATGATGTAAGCAGTAACATTGTCTGTTTAACCTTAATCAGTGCGGCTAACGCTGATAGCAGACCAATTCCACTCAGGCTCGAAGTCATAACCTTCTTCAAGTCGTAAATCTACCAGTACAAAGTCTAAAAATTAGACAAAGACTAGATATTTTATTGCAGCATCCAGATTCTAAACGTGGTTATTGGCGGCCATGATGATTACAGCCTTCTACCTAATACTTGTAATATTTTCAACTTTAGTTGCTGTGATAGACTCAGCAAATATGTGTCGAACGTTGGACTCACCTATTCTAAACCTCGTAAATTTTTATTCAGCAAAAGATGTTATAGGCTTTGTTATAGACTCATTTGCACTCATTTGGGCAACTATACAGCTAGAATATGTTGTGCGTAGTATAGTGCTTGTTTTCCTACCTTTACTAGACTATTTAGCGGTACAATCGATACACATGTGTAGTCTGGTTTTAAGGTTGAACGTGAAAGGCATTGATGATGTGTACAGATTATGGTTTACTGGCATACTACAAGGTGGTGAACAAGCACTTGCGGTATCAACTCTTACAGCAGTCTTTATGCTCTTTCCACGTATGTCGAGGGAGAAACTCTTGGTGACAAGGAATGGGGTTAAAAATGTGCCTCTCTCAACAATACACGTCGCTTTTATATGGCTTGCAAACTATATTGCAAAGCTAGTTCTAGGTTTCTACATGGACGAGGTGAAGCTTAGAAATACAAGTGTATGGTTAATGGAGTTGTTGTGGAATCCTTATCACGTACTAGCACCATTACACGCTTTCGCCTGTATGCTTGTAGGAATATTAGTTGCTTCATTGCAGTGTAAAGATGTTGGCGAAAAACGTCGCATCATAAAATACCAGTATATGCGTTTTAAGTGGAGCGGGAGACTAGAATAGCTCGATAACATAGAGTGCTACGAGAAATGCTTTAGCAAGTAGTGTGTAGTTCTTGTTGAGGCGTTGGCATTCGCGTAACTCTTCCGAGATGTAGGCTAGCGCTCTTTTAACATTGCAGTTATGAGCTACAAGTATGCGGAATGCATCCCATACTTTTTCTTTAAGTTCACTTTCAACGTTAGCATGTAATATGTAATGCCATATGCATACTGGCCTTCTAACTCTATACTTCTCAACACATTCTTTAGCCAAACGTATAACCTGCGCAAGTGTATGTGGATTCATGAATGCAAGTTCTGTGCCACTTGCCTCTCTCAACAAGTCTTCAACATTCATATACTCTGCTTCGATTCTATGTTTTGTGATGCCCTTCTCTTCAAGCAGATACAGTACTTCGTTGTAGCCTAACACTTTTAGTGCTTCTAAAAGTTTCACTGCATCAGTGTAAGAGGTTGCTGATACTATCCTCTTTGCACCATCTAATACGTGTTCTAAGCTTTCTCTACCACGTGCTTTTGCAAAACCATATGCTGCAGTGTAGGTTATTAGGCCTACAAGTGTCGATATGTCGCCACCTTCAACAGCTATAGATCTTGCAGCTTCTAAAATCAAGTCACCGTAACCTTTCAAAGTTCCCTCCAAACCATAACTGTAGCCTATTTTGTAAGCATCATCAACATAGACTGCAGCTGCTACGATGGACGTTAGTATGCGGTGTACGTCAATACTAGCACATGGTTTTGGCTCAGCTAAACCAAGCAAACACTTGTAAAATGGTATTACAAATGATCGTTTTACGTTCAAAATCTACTACCACTAAATGTGAGAGGTGGCATACTGTGGCTAAAAGGGTGATGTTGGCTGGAGAAGATAGCATGTTTCACTTTAAAAGCGGGTATTAGAGTGCGTACACCAGAAGAACTGATACAATGTTTTCGAGAAGTATCTGAAAAGCTTGCTCAAATATCGCAGAAAAGTGTTGTAAGTACCGCCTGGGCTGTATTTTCGCTAAAAAGCTGCCTGATTAAACTCGCTATTGAAAGGAAAGTATCGGTGGAACAACGTCTTCCTTACATGCAAATAGGGATACACTTAACGTGTGAACATGCTCAAGATATTATAGAGGTTGTTGAAAAGCTTGTCGAGATGAAATGTGGTGCTCTCCTAATAGACCTATCGTAAATAAACCTGTTCCACAAAAATAATCTATTGGCAATGATGTAGAGGAGCGGTCGCTGAAAAAGGATGTTGAAACTCCCATGAACTGAGCTCTAATATACCCCCACACAAGCACAATATTGAAGGTGATTAAAACGCCAAGGCATCTTCTCTCCATAGCTGATCTAACACCATGGGATCTTAACCGCATAATAGAGCTTGCCCAGTATCTCAAAAGACGTTATTATAGTGGTGAACGTGTACTCAATGTTTTGAAAGGCTACACTATAGCTCTCCTATTTGAAAAGCCGAGCACGAGAACAAGAGTTAGCATGGAGCTTGCAGCAGTCCAGCTTGGTATGTACCCGATAGTTCTAACTTGGTCGGAAACACAGTTGGGTCGTGGTGAGCCTATAAAGGATACAGCTAGAGTACTTTCAAGATACGTTGACCTAATAGCAGCTAGAGTGTATCGCCATGAAAACCTTCTCGAGCTTGCACGGTATTCGAGTGTACCAGTAGTCAATATGCTTAGTGATAAAGAGCATCCTCTACAAGCAATAGCTGATATGCTAACAATTTTAGAGGTTAAAGGCAGGCTCAAAGGTTTAAAACTGGTTTTCGTAGGCGATGGTAGAAGTAATGTTGCTCATAGTCTAATTATAGCAGCAGCTATGCTTGGAATAAACATGGTTGTAGCATCACCACCTCAGCTATCTCCAGACAAAGATGTACTTGACAAAGCATATGAGTTTGCAAATGCTAGTGGTGCTAGAATAGAGGTTGTAGATGACCCCCAAAAAGCTGTTGAAGAGGCTGATGTCGTGTACACAGATGTTTGGGTGAGTATGGGTGAAGAAGAGATAGCGGAGAAAAAACGTCAATTACTTCAAGGCTATACAGTGACAAAAGATTTGCTAGCTAGAGCTAAACATGATGTAGTATTTATGCACTGCTTGCCAGCTCGTAGAGGAGAAGAGGTTACCGATGAAGTAATTGAGGGTCCACAAAGCATTGTATGGCTACAAGCTGAAAACAGATTGCATGCACAAAAAGCGGTGCTTCTATGGCTATTACAGCCTAAAATCCCTTAACTTCTAACTCTTCTAATCTCTACACCGAGCTCTTCTGCTCTCTTAAGAGCTTCTTTTTGAAGTTGTGGTCCAGAACCATAGAGGACTAGTACAGGTTTTGCATTTATGCTAGCAGCTTTCTCCTTAAGCTTCTCAATAACATCTGTACCAACCTTTACAGATTCCGTAATAACATCTATAGCAAGTATCTGACCTTCTTTCTTTGCAACAATATCTATACTCCCTTTAGCTGTTTGGAAGCCAATATTAACTGTGTAACCTGCTTCAACATATCTACCAGCAACCTTGCCGATAGCACCATATTTCTTCTCCAACTTCTTCTTTAGAAACACTATGCGTGCGAGACTCAATGAGCACACCCTCTATCTGCATCATCATAACTCTATTTTTTATGGCTTTTCTTCCGCCAAGTAGTGATAAGGAGGTATACGAGTATGGCTTTCGAACTCATAGGAGTTGCAGGGATGACCTTAATAGTGCTAGGTTGGATATTAGCACTTCGAAGTACACCACCACCTCCAAGCCTGAGCGGATTATATGCTGCGGGTAGCATACTACTAACAATATATGCCATCATGATACGAGATGTTGTATTTACCATTCTCAATTCCTTAGCATTCACTTTTTCAGCAATAAACCTAATCAGATTTTATAGGATTAGAAAAGGCTCCAAAGCTTAAGAGAGGAAGATAGGGTAGAAGATTAAGGGGTTATAGTGACCACAATTAATCGTAGTAGCTTAGCGAAAATGTTGGCAAGTTTGAGTGCAGCATTAGCACGTATTAGAAGACTTGAAAGAAAGTGTGGATCTGCAAAAGTTGAAGGTTGTGAAAACCTCAAGAATATCGAATTGGCGTTGGAACGTATAAAGCTTAGACTTGAAACAATAGCCCTTGTGGGCCTCAACATCCGCCCTCTTCTAGCCGAAACAAAGTTGATGCTGGTTGAAGTGCGAAAACTTTTGAGCGAATTAGGCGATCCTTACATAGCTGCACTGCTTGTAGAGCTGGGTAACGAGGTTGAAAAACTCCTAGTAGAGATGAAAGCTTGGGAGATGTAGTGTGGGAAAACTAGCAATCTTGCATATAATTCGAAAAGGTGATAGTTTCAAAGTCGTGTTGAAAAACTATGTTAACTCGAAACTGGAAAGTGAATATGTTTGTGAAAATGTCAAAAATGTAGTTGTAACAGCAAATGAACCTTATAAATTGCGTATGCCTGCAGGAATGGACTATCGTTTCACTACGATAGTCTTCCCAGAGAAGACTGGAAAGCTTAATTGTGGTGATGGCGTAGAAGCAAAGGTGCTACTATGACAACAGTCATACTTCGTGAAGAAAAGAGTAAGAGTAGAAGAGGTAAGCATGCAGTAAGATATATTGCACTAATAGTCGACTCTAAAGGTAATGTTAGAACTCCCAAACCAAGTAGACGTGAACCTGCAAAACCAACATATAGTAGAGGTTCTGCTGAGACACTATACGTGAACCTCTCTGAAGGAGAATATGCTGTCCAAGTACGTCTAGTAAGAAACCTTAGAGGTCACGTAAAAGGCTGGATAGAAGTCTACGACTCTGATGGGCGAATGGTATACCGTGCAGTTTATCGTAAGCTAAAGCTGAGATATAGTAAGGGTGACGCTACATATGCTTGGATCGTTGAACGAGTAGCTGAACATCTAAAGCTACCTATAAAACGCTCTAATCTAAAACCTAAGAATTTGCCGATGACCGGGGCTCAGAAGCTGACTAAGCAATAGCGATGATGTATTCACGGACCGGGGGAGGATCAACACCACATCCTACCTCAGATCCAAGCTTTGGCGAAGAGTATTTGTGTTGTTTGACATAAAATGGTTTTTATCTTACAACAACATCTCGTTTTGTGACAGTTGACAAGATAACACTTACAACATCTTTGGTTCTTTGGTCGCCATCTTTAACATGGACAACGATCTTATTCCCTTTAACTACTAGCTTAGTGGGTCTTAGCCCAAAAACTTCGACAGCATCTTTAACATCGTTTTCCTCCACACTAGGTAGTTTACGAGGATCTCCACATGGTCCCCAGTTGCAGGAGTAGCAGGCAAGGTTATGAGCTTCTATATTTGCTGCACAAGATGAGGGATATACGCGTAGGCCAAGTTTCTTAGCATAAATGTCTACAAGACGTTTTAGATCATGTTCTCTAATTGTAACTTGGTCTTTGGGGTTTCTGGGTTGGCGAGGTAGTCTACGTTTTACCTCTTCAACATCAAGCCCAGCCAATTTTAGCCTGCGAAGTATGCCTGGTGTAACACGCAAGCTACCTGGTACAACACCTTTTGCCCCACTCTCCTTAGCCTTAGAAAGTAGTGTTGGGACTTCAGCGTCTGTTAACCCCGGTATTATGGGTCTTAGGAAAAGTGTGACATGTACTGAGGCTTTAGAAAGCCTTCTTATAGTTTCAAATCGATCGTCGGGTTTTGGTGCATTAGGCTCTAGTTTTTTAGCATGTTTTATCGTTATAACTGTTACTAGAAAGCTTATTTGGGGATCCATAACTCGTAAAAGTTTGTCAAGAAGTTCTTCACCTATAGAAGCTTTAGTGGATATTTGTGTTGGATTTCCAAGAAACTTTCGAGTTTTCTCAAGATAGTCAAGAGTGCGTTCAACAGCCTCCTCCATGAATGGTTCTGTAACAGAGCCAAAGGCAAGTAATGTACCGTAAGGTCCTGGGAGAAAGTAGGGGTTGTTAAGCAGAGCATAGACAAGCTCCAACCCTGTTAAAGGGTATGGTCGAGGTTTCATTGGAAAACCCATATCAGGGACATAGCAGTAGATGCAGCCAAACTTACATCCAATGCTTGTATGTATAGTCATACCACATGGTCTAGGCCGTCTTCTCGCATGTCCATCTTCCAATGCTCTCTTAACAGCATTTCTATCTATCATCGACTCTACTTTATCTCGTAATTTTTCCTTGTCCCTCAACACTTTTTCAAGTAGAGACCCTGTAACACGGTAGAGCACACTAACCACTTCAAGCTACCCTATAATACCTACAGCTAAGTTTCTACCCTATATCTGGTGACTTAGCTAGTGCAAACGCTGGCATGGACAGAGCTACCGAGCATAAAAGTATTTAACACTTTGGGCCGCAAACTCGAGACTTTCACCCCATTTAAGCCTGGACTTGTCCGCATGTACGTTTGTGGACCTACAGTGTATGATTATACGCACTTGGGCCATGCTAGAACCTATGTTGCCTTCGACGCGATTAAAAGATATTTTAGGCTCAGAGGCTTTAACGTCATACATGTGCAAAACATAACAGACATAGACGATAAGATAATCAATAGAGCGCGAAGCGAAGGCAAAGATTGGAGAGAAATTGTCGACATATATACCAAAGACTATTTCGAAATGCTTGAGAAGCTCAAGATAAAAGTCGATATACATCCTAGAGTTACAGAACACATAAACGAAATAATAGAATTTATTCAAGAGCTTATAGACAAAGGCTATGCCTACGTAGCACCAAGTGGCAGCGTCTATTTCGAGGTTGACAAGTACCCTGACTATGGAAGTCTAAGTGGTCTAAAAAACCCGGAGGAGTGGAGACAGGAAGTAGAAGTGTTGAAAGAGAAGAAGAAACCATACGATTTTGCGCTTTGGAAGGCTTGGAAACCTGGAGAACCGTATTGGGAGGCGCCTTGGGGTCGTGGGAGACCTGGCTGGCATATAGAGTGTAGCGTTATGTCATCCAAGTATCTTGGTAGACAATTTGAAATACATGGTGGTGGCCAAGACCTGATATTCCCTCACCACGAAAATGAACGTGCGCAATCAGAAGCGCTATTTGGTGTAAAGCCTTGGGTCAAGTATTGGTTGCATACAGGGTATCTAACCGTACATGGCGAGAAAATGAGTAAAAGTCTTGGCAACATAATACCTTTAAGAGAAGCTGTAAAGAAATGGGGAGCTGAAACTCTCCGTCTCTGGCTATTGAGCGCCCATTATAGGACACAGCTAGACTATAGCGAAGATGCGCTGGAACAGGCAAGAGCAAATCTTAGAAGGTTGAGAATGGCTGTTGAAGACCTTAGAAAGATTATAGGGTCTGTTACTCCGCCAGCAAAGCTAACCGATAGAGAAGTGAAAGTGATTACTACGGTTGAGAAAACATATATGGAGTTCCATAATGCGATGAGCAACGATTTCAATACAGCAAAAGCGCTTGCAGCTATAATGGAACTTGTTAGAATTGTAAACAGAGATATTGTGCCTGGTGAAATGTATGTTGCAGCTGTAAGAGCCTATAGGGTGTTTGAAGATTTCAACTACGTATTTGGCGTACTAGATGACGTTCTGTACGGTGTTGTCAAACTAGAACACGAGAAGATGGTTGAAGATCTAGTGAATTTGATAGTACGTGTAAGGGGTGAGCTAAGAAAGCGTAAGCTATACGATATTGCAGATGAAATAAGAGCAGAGCTTAGAAGACTAGGAATACAATTGTACGATTATCCAGGTGGAAAGACTGTATGGCGGTTAGAGAGAACTTAACTTGATGTAACCACCCATAACACCCTCTAACAGCTCCTCTCTAAGTCGTCCATGCACTAACTCTCTTAGCTTGCTTGATGGAATATCTGCTGATACTTCCGAATATCCTTTAACATATACGTAGAGTGTACGTTGCCAGGATTGGGGTAATTCAACTACTTTTAGAGGACGCCATCCAGGCACTGGAAAATCTAGGCTAATGACAATGCTGCCAGGCTGCAACTCTTTGTCAAGCTTTGGTCTAAGTAGGTAATTAGCACTTGTCAATAAATACATATACACTATAGTTGCCCTTGAAAGAGAAAATGTGTACATGTCGCCAATAACAATTTCGAGAAGGTGTTCAACACCCTTTTCTTGAGCAAGCTTTTGAGCTTTACGTGCAAGATCTTCTCTAAGCTCTATACAGATTGTTTGAACACCATAGGTGCTAGCAAGAGTTGTTGCAACTCTACCATCACCACATCCAATATCGAAAATTATGTCCTTCTTGCTAGGCCTAATAATGGATAGTACAGCTTTGATAACCTCATCCCGTGATGGTACCCATGGAACTGTGACAGTTGATGTTGGCACAGCAGACAGCCCCATAGAAGCTAAATCTAACTCTTTGAGTATCGGTTATTATACTCCATCCACAAACACAAGTATTTGAGGGGCAAAATAAATATGCATATGTTAGCGCTCGAAGGTGTTAATGCAGAGCCAACCAATTTGATGGTTAAGATATGGCTCATAGGACTTGCGCTAATAGTTGTAGGGATCTTAATAGTGTTCTTTGGAACCTTGTATGTTGCACTTTTAAGTGGCAAGCAAGCATCAGGAGAAGGAGGTGCTGTCATAGTTATAGGCCCAATACCAATAGCTGTAGCTACAAGTACACGTACTCTCATACTAGTCCTCATACTCGCAATAATATTGACTGCTCTAGCTCTCATATTATTCCTATTATCCCTATGGCTTGGTAAGCGGCCGTTTTCACCTCAAAACATCTCCTAAATTAGATAGTAGTATCTGTGGTTCATCAATAGACCTTCAACATGTTTACTTATTTTATTACACCATGCAACTATAATTCGTTTCTTACAGTGTTTGACTGCAATTGCGTATTCTGGTACACGTAGACGCGCATATTGTTAGAATAGGCGTTGTATAGTATCTCGCTCCAAACCAGCCCTCATAGCATAAAGTTGGCCATCCACCTCACCCATATATTTTGGAGATTATAGTAATCGTACTCAACCTTTGGACCGTTAATACGTGCAAGATCATAGTAGTCGAATCCAGTGTATGTT
>DQUB01000098.1 GCA_015662475.1 Pyrodictium sp. | reverse complement strand
TAATACCTTTATTTTGATATGCTTCTGCGACTTGTAGAACAGTAGGTGAATCCTCGGTGAATGCTAATACATCTACTCCCTGTGCAATTAAAGCTTCTGCTGCTTCACGAGCTTTTGGTGGGTTATACCATGCACCTATTCTAACTACGTAGACTTCTGCTTTCGGATTAACTTCTCTAACACCGATTGTAAATGCATTTATATGTCTTATTACTTCGGGTATGAGATGTGCTGCAACATATCCTATCTTATTTGTCTTGGTTATTGCACCAGCCATTATACCGTTTAGATAGTATGCAAGATATGCTTCTGCAAAGTACGTTGCTATATTGGGGGCCAGTCTCTTATAGCCGCTACAATGGGCGAAAATCCTATCTGGATGTCTTTTTGCAGCTTCATTTGTTGCATCCATATAACCAAAACTAGTAGTGAATATTATGTCGTAGTCTTGAGAGATGAAGTCTTCTATGACTTTGGAAACTCGATCCTCTGGAACACTTTCTCTATAAGATGTTTCGCTTATAACATTGAGGCCTTTTGGACCAAGTACTCTTTCGACCACTTTTCTACCCTGATCATGTTCATAGGTCCAACCGTAGTCTCCAATAGGCCCAACGTAAATCCATGCAGCTTTAAATTTCCTGGTTTTAACCAATTGTGCTGGCGTTTTAGTAACTGTTACTGTACGCGTTATGGTCTGTGTTATTGTTTGCTGTCTTGATATGAATGAGCCTATCGCACTGCCTAGAATAAGACCACCAATACCTGCAACGGCTATTTTTATGAAGTCTCTACGCGTTGTCTTCTCTGACAACTTTCTTGACCCATGTTGCACACCCACCTAAATCTCCTTATATTAGTCGGTGGAAGCCCTAGTAATTGATATTGAAATAACGTTTAATCGTGTATTTTAAACCAATGTTTTTGCTGCTTTAAAACATAGTGGGAAAGACGTGCAACTTATGAAATTTCCTTGAGCGATCAACCTTATCAACCTTAACACTAGAACCATCTAGTTACAAACCTATTAGTGGCTAGAACACCCCCACCCGTGGGGCCGTCGATGAGGAGGCTAGGAACTGTGCTACATGTAACACGTAATGGTTATATTGTTGTAGCTTTAGAAGATAAGAACCACATTCCATCCCTAAACGTCAACGTCTACGATGAGCGAAGGAGAAAGCTTGGTACACTACTTGACATAATAGGTCCTGTCGAAGAGCCTTATGCTGTGGTGAAACCCGCTGATAAATCCATACTTAATGAGGTAGCTCAAGGAGCAGTGCTTTACTACGAAGAGCCAAGACCACGTAGACGGCGTAGACTTTCACGCAAACAAGCTCAAAGACGTGTTTCTAGGAAGGGGAGACCGAGATCCAGAGCTGGTCCCAAGCCTGTAAGGCCCCAAGGTGGGGGAAGAGGGAAAGTGGAGGGAGGAAAGAGCAATGAATGAGAGAGTACCATGTTGTCCTAAATGTGGCCATTCTAAGTATGTTAAATGGGATCCAGCTACTAACTCGTTTGTTTGTGTAGTTCATGGTATTGTGCTTGAAGATACAATTATTGATTCTGGTCCAGAATGGCGAACCTTTGATGCCGAAGATGTTAATAGGCGAAGTAGAG
>DQUB01000135.1 GCA_015662475.1 Pyrodictium sp. | reverse complement strand
CTCGCTACTACCTGCTCACAGGAGATCTTGAGAAGGCTAAGAGTTGGGGGCTAAACAGAGCAATATTCTACGCATGGGCAAAATACTATGGGCCTGCGAAAAGGCCTGCTGCAAGACTTAGAGAGGCTGCTAGACGCTATAGCGTTAGGAGGGCTGAGGTTTCCGAGAGCGAGATAAAGTGGGTTGAAGTGGGTGGCGAGAAGGCCCAAATGTCCCCCAGAGGCTGGTTTGTGATGGGGGGTGTTGAGCAGAGACCAGAAGACTTTGATAGGCATGTGGCTAGAAGGTTTGAAGAGGCTGGAATCAAGTTTGAAGATGCTTGGAAGGCTGCGCTCGAGTATTTGAAGAGGTTTCCACGTTCTGTGCTTGTGAACCCTCAAAGGTTCTACAAGGAAGTGTACGAGCCTGTTCGAGATGCTTTTGTCGAGAAAGTGTTGAAGAGGTTTGGAGGAGGGAAAGGTGTTGGAGGAGAAGGTGGAGGTGGGAGAGGGGTTCTTGGGCTTGACAAGTGGCTTAAACCGAGAAAGTAGCTGGGGTTAGAGTACGGCTATCTCTCTATGGATTGCCAGTGGCTTTCTACCGCTTGGGCAGAGGTATAGAGGTGCTATTCTCCTCCCACATTTCGGGCAGATAGCAGAGTTCCTCTCCCCACCTGGAGCTTCTCTAGCGTCTACGTTGACCCCCCAAGGCCTTCTCTTGACCAGTATGTGGCCGCAGTAGGGGCAAACAATGTCCTGTAGAGTGTAGCTCTCGTCTTGGTGTAGGTGTGCAAAGTGGCCTCTTTCTCTAAGGTCTTTGACCAACTTGTAGGCTAGAGAGTGTGCTCGTTCGTCAACAGCTACCACCACTATTGGTCTCTTGGTTCTCTCAGCAACATCGACTGCTATTATCCGCGATGTCCTGTCTGCTGTTAGGTGGTAGTGTATTTCGGCTAGAAGACCGCGTATTGAGGCTAGCTCTATCACCTTGTTTATATGGGGTATGTAGCCTGCAACTTCATCTCCACAGATACTCTGCACATACTCTACCACTAGAGCGTCGAAAACACCAACCATCTCTTCAACTCTCTTGAGGCTTAACAAGCCAAGGCTTCTAGCTATGAGGAGAGGTGGGTTTTCAAACCTTCTCTTCACCTTCTCTGCTAGCTCGAAAGGCCAGTCCATAACAAGTGGTTCACAGCCATCAACCAGGATTGCTGCTGGTCGAAGACGTTCGACCAAGCCGACAACGTTGTCGACTGTTATTCTCTTCAACGCTAGAGTTGAGGGTTTAGAGTATTCTGCACACCATAGCCGATTGCATGTTATGGGGGATCCTGGAAGGACTAGTCTTAGGACAAGCTTTCCAGGGCAGAGGTGGTAAAGTGATAGGTCTTCTGCGCGAGACACTGAGCCGTAGACAACATGCCAAGCTACTAGATCTCCTGTAGAGCCTACAACGTTGCAAGCATACCCATTTCTACAGCTTCTCACACACCTATCACAGCCGGCCAAGATACACCCTCTACAGTCTCGAGGTCTTGTAGAGTGGGAGGAGAACAGGCTTATTCTATTGCTCTGCAACTCCACGTTCTACCGGGTAGACTCTCTTGGCAGATATCGTGGTTGTTGCAGGCTATAGTGTTGCTGGTTTTGCAGAGAGTCTAGCTAGGAGTCTTGGAGGAGAACTTGTAGCTGTTGAGAGCAAGGTTTTCCCCGATGGCGAAGCCTATGTGAGAGTGCCACGTAGCGTGAAAGGCTCTATCGCGGTTGTTGTTGAGACTATGTATCCTGAGCAGAATAGGAGGTTCCTCGAACTACTAATGCTTGCCGACGCTCTTCGAGGGCTTGGAGCAGCACATGTTGTTGCTGTAACCCCATACCTGGCCTATGCTAGGCAGGATAAGAGGTTCTTGGAGGGAGAGCCGATAACGGTAGCAGCACTACTCAGATCGCTAGGTGCTGCAGGCTACGAAGCTCTAGTGGCTGTTGACGTCCATAAGCCGGAGAGTCTAGCATACTTCCCAGGCCCATCAGCCAACGTTTTGCCAGCCAAAGCTTTTGCAGAAAAGCTAGCCTCCACAGTGAAGCCTAGCGAGACAATAGTTGTAGCGCCCGACCGTGGAGCGCTTGCTAGAGCTAGAGCACTAGCAGAGCTTCTTGGCACAGACTATGACTACTTGGAGAAGCATAGGGATAGGGTGACAGGGGAGGTGACTTACAAGCCAAAAACCGTGACAGTGGAGGGCAAGACGATAGTCCTAGTAGACGATATCATCAGCACAGGAGGAACAATAGCAAAGTCAGCG
>DQUB01000217.1 GCA_015662475.1 Pyrodictium sp. | reverse complement strand
GGTGCTAAAGTAGCGATACTTGCTGGTGGTAAGGGTACCCGTTTCCACCCCTACACAGAGCTTGTGCCTAAACCACTCATACCCTTAGGCCCTGAGGAGAAACCATTACTCGAATACATCGTCTGCTGGCTTGCAAATCAAGGGTTTAAGGATTTCGTAATGCTTGTAGGGCATAGGTGGAGAAGCATTGTAAACTATTTTGGTGGGGGAGAAAGACTTGGTGTAAACATCCTCTACAGCGTTGATGACGAGAAGTATTCTAACACGGGTGGTGCTCTTCTAAAGGCTTGGAAGAAAGGGTTGCTTGATGAAAACATTGTTGTATGGTATGGCGATATCATTGCCGAGCTTGATGCAGCTAATCTACTGGAAAAACATGTGAGAGAGGGTAATGACGCTACATTGGTGTTAGCGGCTAAGTATCAGGTTCCAGTTGGTGTAGCACGTGTTGACAGTGATGGCCGTGTTGTCGAGTTGGTTGAGAAGCCTTGGCTGGACATGAAAGTTACTATTGGTGTTCTAGCATTGCGTGCAAGTGTGCTGGATGAGGCTGAGAAAGCTCTTGGCACTATGTTCGATATTATGGGCGATCTTATACCCTGGATGATAGCTAGGAAGTATAGGGTTAAAGCCTACATACATGAGGGTCCTTGGTGGGATGTGGGTAGTCTTGAGAGGTACAAGAAGTTGAATGCGAATACGTTCTCACGCTTCTTTGCATCTTGTAGAGCACTTGAGAAAAAGCCTATGGTGATTGCCTAGACGCGGTTGAAACTTTCGCCTAAAAGCTCCAGCATAGCCTCATAGACTTGCTCAGCTGTGCTAGGGTGGGGGAACACAGTAGCACTAACTTCTTCTGGTCGTAGCCCTAATCTTATTGCTAGCGATAAGATTGTAATTGATTGTGCTGCTTCGGGTCCTACCACTAGAGCTTCTACAATCCTCCCCTCCTCATCCACACCAATTTTTGTGAAGACAAGCTGTGGTTTGTAGCCTCGAAGGCGAGCCTCTAACCCATACCCCCAGTATAGCTTTGCACTGCGCACAGCCTTTCTGTCTGGATGGGCTACATATGCTATTTGAGGGTCGGTGTAGACCACTATGGGTGTAGGCCAAGGCTTGTCAACTCTTTTGCCCATCATCGATTTGGCAGCAACAAGGCTTTCCACAATAGCTTTATGTGCTAGCATAGGATCTCCAGTAGCATCACCTGCAGCGTAAACTCTGCCCGGTACAGCCTCTTGTCTCTCGTTGACTACGATGAAGCCTTTGTTGTTTAAAGGTACACTGGTACCCTTAAGCCAACCTGTATATGGGCGTCTCCCAACAGCGCAGACAACGATGTCGTATTGCGAGCAGCTTCCACCAGCACAGAGTATTGCAGATTCTCCACGAGGCTCCACTTTGTCAACTGGTTTGCCTACATTGACGTTGACCCCTTCAAGCTTCAACATGGTCTTTGCTATGCGGCCAGCTTCGCTTGGTAGGGTTGGAAGTAGCGTGTTCATAGCCTCGTAGAGGTCTACTCTGACACCAGTTCTAGCCAAGGCTTGTGCAAGCTCGATGCCAGCTGGTCCGCCACCAACTATCGCTATCCTGGAAGCTGATATGTTGTTCAAGCTGAAGAAGTCGTCTACATGTAGTACTACTTTTCCGTCGACGTTGAAGGGTTTAGGTGTCCAGGGGCGCGAACCTGGTGCCAGTAAAAGCCTATTGAACTTCAACTTTTTCTCTCCACATGCAAGCATGTTTTCTGAGACAAGTCTACCACTACACTTCTCGAGAACAACACCGGCAGAGTCTAGGAGGGCTTCTACACCCTTTCGACTCTCCTCAGAAACCCTCTTTGCCTCCTCCAGCAAGCGTTGCAGCGTCATTCCAATCTTTAACCCTAGTTTTGCAAGAGCTTTAGCAGCCTTCACATAGTATAGCAGTGTTTTTGTTGGTACACAGCCTCTATTGACACAGGTACCTCCTACAAGCCCTTCCTCAACAATAGCTACTCTATAGCCTTGTTTTGCTAGGAGTATGGCTGCAGGATATCCGCCAACGCCACTACCCACAACAACCACATCGTATGATTGGTGTTCCACGGCTTCACCCTCTAAGACCTAGTTGTCGCTCTAGCTCGGCTATGTTTGTCTCTAGCATTCTAAGGCGATCTGGATGAGATGTAGTTGGCTTGTCCTCTACAGGGTTGTCTAGACCTAATAGGCCAGCTATAAAGGCTGGAAGACCTCGCTCTAGCCCAGCACTATAGCCTCCTTCGAGCACCGCTACTATCCTACTAGG
>DQUB01000197.1 GCA_015662475.1 Pyrodictium sp. | reverse complement strand
GACCATGTAGTGTGTTAGATGAACATCAACATTATCGCCTTCTTCAAGCTCTTCAACCTCTTCATCTACGACAACTATTCCGTTGTTCTTTACCAGTGTTGATACTCTACCAGACCCTCTAACAATGCTTGGCTCAACAAGAACTCTGCCATTATCAAATTTCACCTTCACACGATGAACATCTAAAAGCCCTACACGTGATACGATTCTACGCTGCAACACACCTTTAACGACTGGGTGTGGTGGCCAAGAAGCTCTATACGCTTTTAAGAGAAGTGGTAGAATGAGAATGTAGACTTGCACCCAAGCTGCAACAGGGAACCCACTAAGTCCTGCAACAATCTTTGTTTCTGTAACTCCTATAGCAGCTGCATGGCCTGGCCTTAAGCTAAACCCGTAACTCCATATACCACCAATCTCATCTACAATCTTTTCCAGTGCTTTGACTGTAACATCAGATTTACTAGGCCCAGTCCCACCACAGACAATTACAACGTCATAGTCTCTAAGTTTATCCCACACAACCTTCTCGATAGCATCTCTATCGTCCGGTAGAAGCCCACAATACCTCACATTAAAGCCTAGAAATGAAAGATAGCTTGCTAGGAGAGGGCATGTGGAATTGTACACTTTCCCCTCAACATACTGTTGCCCTGGCTCTATCAGCTCATCACCTGCACAGTAGAGAGCTATGCTAAGAGGCTTGTACACCTTTACCTTTCCATAACCTTGTGATGCTAGCAAGCCTATGTGTAGAGGAGAGAGTCTAGTACCTTTTCTCACCAACACCTCTCCAGCCTTAACATCTTCACCACGTTTTGCAACACCGTAACCAGGTTTAACGCTCTCAAAGATGAGTACCTGATCGCCTTCCCGCCGAGTATATTCAAAGGGAACAACAGTATCTGCACCCTCTGGTAGAACATCTTTCAATTCTACCTCTACGGCACAACCAGGCTCAATCCTCTTAACACCTTTACAGTATCGAAGCCGGACGGGTGCTTGCGGCGAAGCTCCCACAATGTCAGCATATCGGACAGCATAACCATCAAGTACCGGCTTGTCTGCAGGAGGGTTATCTCGGACAGCCAAAACATCCTCAGCAACATACATGCCTAGAGCACTCACTAGATCGACTATTTCCACCGGTTGCTCTCTCCTATAGACCTTGTAGGCTTTTGCTAGGAAGCGTGGTACACTTTCAAGTTCTCTACCAACATAGGTTGTATGTGTATCCACTAGAACCCCCTCAAAACATGCTAAGTAGAGTAACCCCTCATCACGCTTCAGCTGACAACCGGGCTCAGCACCCGGCAGAGAAGAATATGGCGAGCGCTACATATAACCTGCTCCTCTAGAGTTCTGTATTATGGTGTAATACCTGGTGCAAAACAAAGCTACTACGCGAGTATTAGAGGCTATACGAAAGTTCTACGAGCATCTAGTAGAACCGTTTGTTGGTAGAGAAGAGGAGGCTAGAGCAATAACACTAGCTATATTGGCACGCGAACATACAATCCTCATAGGCGAACCTGGCACAGCTAAATCTGCACTAGCAAGACGTGCAGCTGAGCTTATAAGAGCACGTTTCTTCAAATACCTATTGACAAAGTATACTGAGCCTTCAGAGCTCTTCGGCCCATTAGACCTTAACGCGCTTCGCGAAGGCAGATATGTTAGGATTACAAGGGGCAAACTACCAGAAGCCGAGATAGTGTTTCTAGACGAAGTGTTTAATGCAAACTCTGCAATATTAAATGCGCTATTGAGTATAATGCAAGAACGCATATGGTATGACGGGTACACCGAAATTGTTGTCCCACTTTGGACATTGATTGGTGCAAGTAATAGAGTTCCTGAAGAACCTGAGCTTGAAGCTGTTTATGATAGGTTTCTCGTTAGACAGTATACTCGACCATTACCAGAAAGCAAGTGGGCAGAACTTCTAGATGCCGGTTGGAAGCTAGAGGCTGGACTTACCACCAAACCAGAACCTGTTCTCGACATGGATACACTACGTCAAGCACATAAGCTAATTTTCAGTGTAAACCTCTCCCGCATCAAGCACAAGCTACTCAAACTCTATGCAATATTTGAGGAAAGAGGCATACATCTAACCGATCGTAGAAAGACGAAAGCATTGAAAATTGTTGCTGCAAATGCACTCTTGGAGGGAAGGCTTGAAGCTACTGAAGAGGACCTTACAGTTCTAAAGTATATAGCACCCCATGATATAGAAGATTTTGATCGCGTATTGGTCATCTTGTCTGAAGAGCTGAAAATGCCTGAAAAATACCTGCGAGAACTTAACGAGATAAGGGCAAACGTGCAAGAAGCAGCTAAACTTGCATCAATGCTTCGCAGTTACGACCCACGTCTTGTAGACCTGTTTAGAAGCTTGAAGATTGCAAAAAGTAGAGTATTGTCGATAGCTAAAGACGTTGAAGATGAGAGTGTGAGAACACTAGCAGAGCAAGTTGCGAGAGAGATCGATGAGGTGCTCGAAAAGATATCGTACAAGCTTGGCATGTAGAGGTGTAAACATTATGATAAAAGGAGTTCAACTTACAGAACCTCCAATACTCTATCGAGGAGAACGCATTCTAAGCCTAGCCGAGAAGCTTGCAGACCCTAAAAGCATTAAAGCTTTAAGCGATATTTTAGACCCTTGTTTTGCTGCAGCACTCTACTACCTCTTCTTCCTCCCATACCCTATAATCGAGGAAAGACACGATCTTCCTCCAAACGATATGAAAAAATTACAACTTCTACGAATGATCTCCTCAAGCACGCAAATAAGCGCTATAAAGCGGTACACAATAGCCGACTCAGCGACTAGTATGGTTGCTGCAGCTGTTTTCATCAATAATCTTGTAAAAGAGTTACAGAGATCTGCTCAAAGCAAAAGCGGGAGAAGTGGAAGTAGAGGTGAAAATAGTTGGAAAGAGAAAGTCGGAGTAAAAGACGATAGCATGATAGCTGGCGATGAAGCTAAGTTAAGGAGGATAATTGAGAAAGCACTGCGTGAAAGTCTAGAAGTTACTAAGCAGGCCAAGGAAATACGCAACTACGTCGCACGTTTTGGAGCAGGCACAGGCTCTATGCTATCTCTCGAAGATAGTGTAAGCGACATTCTTAGACTAGCACGTAATACCGATGTACAACTTATCCTCGAAACGCTGAAGAGTGTAGAAGACGTTGAAGCCAAGATCAAAAAGAGGGTTAGAAGAACTCCTCGTGGAGAACTTGATGGATATGAACTTGGATCAGATATTGAACGAGTTGTATTAAGCGAATTAGCTCTACCATTCGAAGCTTTTGCACTAAAACTTGCTGAAAGCTCATTACTACTCTACCGTAAAATTGTACAAGAAGGAGCTGGGCCATTCCACGTGCTGCTAGACAAAAGTGGTAGTATGATGGGGTTGAAGATTATATGGGCAAAAGCTGTAGCAATAGCACTTGCTCAAAGAGCTGCTAGAGAAAGACGAACATTCATACTACGCTTTTTCGACAGCATACCCTATCCACCGATAAAGATTAGCAAGCGCACACGAGGACGTGATGTTATAAGGCTACTCGAGTATGTTGCACGAGTTAGAGCAAATGGTGGAACAGACATAACACGTGCTATCTTAACAGCTGTTGAAGACATTGTCAATACTAAGGATAAGAAGCCTTCAGATATAGTGTTGATCACAGATGGTGAAGATAAAATAGCTATTGATGCTGTGAGAAGAGGACTTGCTAGAGCTAATGCACGTTTACATACGGTTATGATCCATGGGAATAATCCTGACCTCCGAATGGTTTCAACAACCTATATGACTGTAGTTAAACTCGATAAAGAAAACGCATTAAAGGTCATCTTAAGTGTTACAAAGTAGATCCTCGGAAACACACATACTACAAAACCACAATTATTTTTCATATATTCTACCTATTCGTTCGAATCAATATTCTATGACAGTGTTAGGCTCCGAATTTAGAATTAGTTAAAGACCAGCTCTCAATAGGCAAAGGTTTAACCTTTCTACACCTTATACTCAACCCCATATGCTTTAACCACATTGTCTATGTTAATCTTGTAGAGAGTATCCTCATCCACCACACCCTCCTTAACAAGTTCAAGTTCGCGATCAACTACATCCCAAGGACAACTTGATACACAGGGTCTACGAGGATCATCTATATAGTCTGACTCTATGAGCATGTTTTCGGCAAGCTCTTTAACGTTAAAGGCATAGCGTAATGTTTCTTTGTGGCCTGGTATGGTTACCTGATACCCTCTCTTAACAGCTTCTAATCCAATGTTTGGCTTGGCGTGGTGTAGGAACACCTTGCCTCTATCGATACCAATACGCTCTACTACTTCATCGAGAGTAAGAACTGTGACAGGACCTGCATTCTCTAGGTGTAGATGTACGAGACAGTCATTATCTCTAGCAATTTCCAAGGCTCTCAACATTATTGATATTGCAATTGCAAATCTATCGGGACTAGTACGATAGTGCTGCCTACCCACTTCACCTATACCATCGATAATACCATCTCTGCACAACTTGCCAACATATTCTACAACTCGAAGACCCAGGTAGAAGACTTCTTCTGGATGCTTACCAGCCGACACTAGCTTGTCAACATCTGCAGGGTGAAAACCAGCAAAACATGCAACTTGAAGGCCTTGAGTAGCTGCTGTTCTACACTCTCTTATGTGGAGCTGAATTGCTTTAACATAACCATTGTAGTTTTTCTCCTCTATATTATAGTGCCATGGAGATAGACCTACTAGTGCTATAAACCAGCCACCTTTACGCTTAAACCTCTTCGCAATTTCAGCAGCTCCTAAACCGTTTACTGGATTGCTATGCACATGTGCATCGGCAAACCGTAAATCTTCCAATCTGGCCAAGCCACTACCCCCACTAACTCCTGATATTCAGCCCTCACACGGTTCTTCATCCCATTAAAACAGTCTGTCCCGAGATCGCTCATCACGCCACCGAACTCCACATACCTTATCTCTACCGACACACAATTTTGAATATCATGGTGTTTTCGCAATGGGCAAAGCTAGTGAACTTCTCGCTGCCACTCTAATAGTTTTCGCTGTAGCATTACTAGGTGTTACGCATGGGATGATACTAGCATTTAAACAACAGCCAGTTGAAACACATACGATGATGACAAGCTTTTTCAGAGACTTGGTGATAGGCGCATTCTACCTCGCATCACTCACACTAGGCTCCGCAATACTTCTACCTGGTCTTCTCCTACTATACTTTGCAAGTGTTACACTAGGCACACTCATATCTTCAACTACGCAAATTCCAACTCTACGATTGCTTCTCTACACCTCCTACTATCTCCTCATGTTCACAGCATGTATTGTTGGTGTGAAAGAGGCACTACTACTACTCCGTAAAGGTGAGATCAACCTAGAACACCTACTATCAGCTTACACCACACTATATCT
>DQUB01000054.1 GCA_015662475.1 Pyrodictium sp. | reverse complement strand
TACAGGAAACCATAAGGCTTCTTCAATAAACTCGTCAACATATACTTCAAAGCCGATTTTGCGCAGCTGTTCTGCAAGCCAAGAAGGGTCTGCACGTAAAACGTTAACTCTAACATAGTACCGATACGGTGGTTGTGTAAGAGATTGTAATACAGTTTCAATACAGCAACTATACACTCTATGCAATTCTCTAATAACAGCTTCATCGTAGCTAAAATAGTTCTGGCTCACAATAACTCCCTTGTTAAAGACTACAAAGGAAAAAGATAAACACCCCTCTCTAATACATCACTCATGGTGTATGGGCCCGTAGCTCAGCCAGGACAGAGCGCCGGCCTCCTAAGCCGGTGGTCCGGGGTTCAAATCCCCGCGGGCCCGCCACATCGTAATCCTGCCACACCACAACATCAATTGCTAAGACATCTGTATGAAAGCTTGCTTTTTCATAATCGTATTGTTGAAAGGTTAAACAGAGGGTGTAAGCTCTTCAAAAGAAAAGTTGATAGAAATCATGTTTGTGGAATTAATAAATAAGTGTTTTTATTAAACCAGCATATACTTTTGCTACTGTTCTCAGTTCCTCCAATGACACGTATTCGTTAGCTTGGTGTGCTAGCTCGGTGGGTCCAGGACCATATGCAACTGCAACACCACCTTTTGTTGTGTAGTAGTGTAGGTCTAATCCTCCAACGCATATTATTGGTTTGATATTCAATCCTAAGTTTTTACCAATATTTATTATTGTTTTCACCAGAACATTGTCTGGCGATGTGAGTGCAGGTGGCAGTCTTGATACGATCTTAAGTTTGATCTTTACACCTTCCCGCTCATATTTTGCTGAGATCCTCTCTACAACCTCTCCTATCTCTTTTTCGACTTCTTCGAGTTTCTCTTCTACTATTAATCTACGATCAAAGCTAAACGCATAGTAGCCAGGTACAATGTTTATTTTTGCTCCTCCTACTACCTCGCCGCCTAGATTTATAGTTGGTTTTGCTGCTCTAGGATCGCCATAATCGTAAGCACTACGTCTATTATCGAGTTTCGAGGCATATTCTTTGATCATGTCTAAGGCTATTCGCGCCATGTACTCGAAAGCATTTACACCATGCCATGGTGTGGATCCATGCGCTTGTTTCCCATATACCTCGATGAAACCCCATAGGGCGCCTTTATGGCCTATCCAGACGCTGTTAGCATTGCTAGGTTCGGCTATGATGGTGTAATCTGGAACTCCTATATGTTCCACTAGGTATCCTGTACCTGTCTTTCCGCCTATTTCCTCGTCGGGGACAAGCGCTATTTCGAGCGATCCGTTTTGCGGTTCGTCAAGCAAGGAGATAATAGTTTTTACAGCAAGTAGTGTGGCTGCAATTCCACCCTTCATATCAACGGCTCCACGGCCATAGAGCTTCCCGTTGTCAACATAGGGTTTGAAGGGGTCCTGTGACCAGCCACTTCCTGGGGGCACAACGTCGTAGTGGCCATTAAATTGGAGAACTGGTCTACCTCTACCTACTCTGGCAACGACAATGTATCTTGTTTTATTAGCGTAATCGGGATAATAGGCACTAACATAGTCTTTTGGCACTTTGTAAACATGTACGTCCATGCCTATATCACGTAGAACCTCTACAATATAGTCTTTAAACTCTTCATAGTGTTCGCCAGGCGGGTTAATAGTTGGTATAGAGATAGTCTCTTTGAGGATTTTGATTGCCCACTCAAAATCTTGGTCAATACGTTCAAAAATTTCTTTAAGATCCAACAATCTTACACCCATACTCTAACTTCTCGCTGCAAAGGGTTTTAGCGAGGTTAACTTTTGAACCTTTTCTTTAACATGTTCCCATTCAGATATAAGCATCCGCCATACTTTGAGATTGTATATGCAGCCGGGATCAGGACCTAGAGGATCACCTGTATAGGCGTAAGCTCTTGCTCTACATCCACCACAAATGTAGCGGTATAAACATCTACCGCATGTTCCGCGTAGAAGTTCTCGATTTCTTAACATGTTAAACACGCGAGATTTTTCCCAAATGTCCATGAATCTTTCTTTGCGTATATTGCCGACACTTATAGGCATGAACACACAAGGTGTTACAGTACCATCAGGCTCTATAGCAGCATAGATTCTACCTGCACCACAACCACCTATATACTCTGCAAGTGCAGCGATAATAGTGTCTACTCCGGGGTTGTAAAAGTGTGTTGGAATTACGTTTCTACCACTACTTTCCTGTAAACTAACTCTAGAATATTGCGGTGCAGTGCTTAGCACTGTCACTTTATGTCGTCTATTTTCTCTAAACAATTTGTGTAAAACTTTTTCTCTTTCTATGGGGTCTAAATCTAGGTCGATTATATTTGTGCCTCGACCAACTGGAATAAAGTTGAAGAATATTATTTTGTGTGCGCCAAGCTCATCAGCAAGCTCTATCATGTCTTCAATCTCGTCTACATTATAACGTGTTATAGTAGTGGCTATTGCTGTATGTAAACCGTATTTAACAGCATTACGCACTGCTTTAACTGCTCTCTCCCAAGCACCTGGCACCCCTCTAAATCTATCATGCTTTTTAGGGTCGGGCGAATCAATGCTTATCTCAACATACCTCACACCTGCCTCTTTCATCTTTTTAACAAAATTCTCGTCGGCCATCATCCATCCATTAGTTGCAACAGCAACATACATTCCACGCTTTGCAGCTTCTCTCACAACGGTGAAAAAGTGTGGATGTATGGTTGGTTCGCCACCGCTCAAAGCTATGGCAGCCACTCCAGCTTCATCAAGCTGCTGTATAACATCAAGTTTTTCCTCTAAGCTTAACTCCGTTGGAAGAGGCAACTGTGCTTGCTGGTAGCAGTGTGCACATCTGAAGTTGCACATATTGGTAAAGTTCCACACGACAAGGAAGGGAGCTGGTAGTTTTTGAGGTACAGTTACCCCATAACGTACAAGCCCTCTTATAATAAGAGCAATTCCTCTCCTCACAGCAGGATCTTTGAGGGCCTTTTCAACAATACTATAATCCGAGTTTGTGAGCGCGATAAAAACCTTAATCAGGTTCTTGAGAAAGAATGTGTAGAAGTGGGCAATTCTGCATCCTATAACTTTCTCGTTAGCCAACCCTTGCAACACATAGTCAACAACATATCCACTATCAACCTTATAATCAAGGTATGACAATACCCTTCTTGTGAGAGGGAAAGAGAAGGCTAGCCTCAGTATAGCCAAGAGCACGACAATAGGATCTCTAGCATTACTCCTTCTTAACATATCCTAGCGTCCCTCGCCACAATGGAAATGGATATTTCGGGATCAGATATATCCAGAGTTAGACTGTAAAAACCACGTAATAAAACTCTTGCTTGTAAGCCTATTAGACAGGCATGCACCGGTCTAGAGGGGATGAAGAGTTCCAGGCCACTAGAGCCATGCGATGAAGAGGGGATTAGCCTACTGACCCGCTGCATAGAAAAATTAAGTAATTTAGTTGGAGGTTGCATACCAAGACATATTGTTAATGTAATGGTTCAACTAGCCAAGATCATGGAACAGTTAGGTTGTAGTACATATGGAACTATTTGTATATACTGTCTACTTAAACTACTACTTGAGGCCACAATACAATACATTTACATATCCAGTATGAAGATAGAGGATCCGATAATCTATGTTAGAAAGCGGAGCAGAAATTATGCAAGTTTTAGTGTAACAATGATAAAACGTCTCAGAAATGTACATGGCTCCAAGAAAAAGTGGATTTTAAAAACCTATCTTCAAGTTTCAAAATTTGTTCATCCAAGCGATGTAGTTTGGACTTCAACTATTTATCTTGACGTTAAACTGGTTAGGGAAGTATTAGATGTAATATTGTATGTAATAGCACATGCGGTGAGGAGCGGTGTTCTGGATAAAGTTTGTGCTAACTTAGATTTTTTAAAAGGTTTAGCAAAAGAGTGTGAACTTAACGAGAGCCTAAAGCTGCTTTCTCGATAAAATCAAGTATGCTGGCATGTTTTTGTGTTGAACGCTTTTCTAGCGAGAAATATTTGCGATAAAGCTTCTCAATATTTATCTGTTTGAATTCAAGCCCATACTTGTTTAGTAAAAGTAAGGCTTCTTTTGATATTGATGGTGCGACAAGAATACCTCTAACGCGGGTGTGAGGATTTTTGGCTTTAAACGCATCTACATACTCTTTAAGCTGTTTTACAGCGCTTACATTAGCTGTGACACGCTTTATTTCAATTATAACATTATTACCTTGGCTGTCGATGCCATATAAGTCGATAAAGCCAGGTTCTATAGGTTTTTCAACACGTACTATACGTAGTCCAGGCTCTATCTCCTCTGGATGAGATGCTAGTATATCTCTAATTTGACGCTCATCGAGATACTCTACAAATTCTGCACTATCCTCTAATCCTTGTGCAGCAGCAACAAGATAAGCTTTACTTATTCTGATTAAGAGAACTTCTCTAGGTCTAGCTCTAACACTTTTAATAACGACTACTTTTTCAGAATTATGTTTTGTCTCCATGAATACTTCTAGCACTTTACTATCTGGTTGCCAATTTACTGGCGAGTAGCCCCAAGGTCTATGTACTAACACAGCTCCATCGGGTTTTATTATAATGAGTCTATCGCCTTCACCTAGATGTGAAGCAGACCTCCCTTCGTACTCAACACTACAATTTGCAAGGATAATTAGTAGGGCGCGTCTTACAGATAAGTGTTGTCGTAGAAATTTTGCAAGCTCCTCTAGTTGAGGTTGAAGGTGGAAGTCTACTATTGGTGGCAAACTAATTTCCCTTAGGAAGGTTGGGCAGGGGGGTCACTTTTTCTTCACGGGTATGTATATTGGAGCACGTCTATTGTAGGCATACAACTTTACTATTCCTTCCTTCTCAAGTCTTCTTAAAACCTGTTTGGCAAGACTTATAGTCATGCTGTATTTTTCAGCGAGCAGATAAGGTGTCACATACTTTTCTTTCACGATATCACGAGCTATTTTCCGATACAGGTTGTCTGGGACAAATGCAGTGTATTCCCTTGCCTTCTCAGACATGTTTCTCCCCCGCCCCTCCACGTAGAAGCGGAATTATTAAGATGATGCTTCTTTTTCTTTTGACCGTCTAATTAGCTTGGAGGCGTTCTTGTAGTATGCCACTATAGGGTTTTTAACTCCGCAATCACCTCGACAGAGACCCAGCGTTCGCATCTTTTCGCAACCATACGTTAGGTATTTCTTCTGTGATCCTCTAAGCCCGGCAAGATGTTCAACTTGATATCTGGTTATCTTCTCATTAAAGTCTGGAACATTTCTAAATAGGTCAACTACCTGGTCGATAGTAGCACCAATATTAAGCATAAATGTTGCTATAGCAAAGCGCTGATGATGACTTAGGTTTTCTCCTCGGAGAAGCGCATCATAGATATCTTTCATGCATGGTGGAAAAGCCTCGACTAACACCACACCTTCGGGTAGTTTGATCGAATACTTTTTACCACCTGTTTTAACCACCTTTGGCTTACGATACTTACTCAATAACCCTTTAACTGTCTCAACGTATTCTTTTACAGTTTGAGGTAGTGCAGCTAACTCTATACGGAAACCTATTATGCTGCGCTCAATATGCGTTGCAATAGCCTCTTTCAAGATCCTTGTAATCTGCTTTTTTGTGAGGTAAATGTAGCCTTGTTTAACAGGTAGATTTGTTGGTCTCCATGTGGGATCACCTAGTAGCCTTTGGGCAACCTTAACGTAGTCTAGAAAGTGAATGCGATATTCGTATTGACGGTATATTACCACGTTATTTACAATAGCTATAGGTTCTCGATAAGGTTCTGCTAGATAGGTTAAGTTAACACCAAGAATTTTTGCTAGTGCCTCAATAGTTCTAGGCTCTTCGTTCTGAAGCCTCTTATAACTTCTCTCAGCTTCTGCAAGAGCATATCTAGAAGCTAGCCATCTATCACCTAAAGAGGCGATCAATAGTCTAGCCGCATGGTATCCACATACAGCTAACTCGACAACTTGTGGCTCGGTCCTAACTTCACCATGTTCGAGTGCATCTTTGATTCTTTCTACAGCATGTTCTAAAATATCTTTACGGGATTCGAGAAGAAGTGCGAAATTTTCTACACCATATCTCAACCTTATAAATGTCTCAAGATCCACTACAAAAGGATACCAGTAGTAGTCGATAACATTGGCTGTTGTCGTAAGCAGTATCAAGTACTTCTCTCCAACATAGGTAGTTGGAGAAGGTACCCCTTAAGAGGGTGGTGACATGGTTAAAAGAAAAGAGTCGATGACAAGTCTCGACATTGCTGCTGTCATTAAAACCTTAGAGCCTCGACTAATTGGTAGTAGGCTAGCTAACATATACGAAATTGAGAAGAACGTATTATTGTTAAAGTTTAAAAGTTCTAATGCAGAAACAAGGTTGATAGTAGAGCCTGCTAAACGCATTCATGCGACCAGCTATGAAGTAGCGGAAAAAAGAATGCCTAGCCCATTTGTAATGGGGTTAAGAAAGCATCTTAGAGGTGTAAAGCTTGAGAGAATATCGCAAATAGGCTTCGATAGAATAGTAGTTTTAGAGTTTGCTAATGGCTGCAAACTCTATATTGAACTTATACCTCGTGGCGTGGTTGCACTTGTAGATGAGAACAATATAATATTGCAAGTTTCGGAGCAAAAGAAGCTTAAAGACAGGGTAATTAGAGTTAAAGAAAAGTATGTTTTTCCACCACTAAAAAGTGTGCATCCTGAACAGCTAGTTGTAGACAAGCTATATGAAGACTATAAATCGTCTAATGAGAATAACATTGTACGATTTATAGTTAGACAATATGGTATGCCTCCTGAACTTGTGGAGGAGGCTATTTCGAGAAGCGGTGTGGGTAAAGAGGCTGTTCGTCGTGAGGATATTGAAAAACTTGTGATTGAGATTAAAAAGGTGTATCATGAGGCATTGCAAGGGAAAGGATATATAGTACAAGATGAGCTTGGAATGCCCATCACAGTATTACCTTATAAACCGCATGTCCTAGAAACATATGGTGGGAGTAAACTAATAAAATATGAAAATATTAATGAAGCTTTAGATGAGTACTTCAAAAAAGTTTTAGAGGCAATTGTTGTCGAAAAAGCGATCAAGGAATATGAGGCGGAGAAAGCTAAACTTTTAGAGTCGTTGCGGCGTGCAGAAGAGAATGTAAGGGAACTCAACAACAAAATTACAAAGTTGAAAGGGATTGTTGAAATACTATCTAGCAATATGGCCAAGCTCTATGAAATATATGAGTGTATAGAACGTGTTAGGAATAGCTATGGTTGGGACTATGTACTTGGCAACTGTCCTAACGTAGTGGATGTTGAGCCTAGTAGAGGTATTGTAAGAATCAATGTTGAAGGTACTATGGTGGACTACGATATTCGACTAGATCCAAACAAATTTGTTATTGAGTTGTATAAACGTATTGGCGAGCTTGAAAAGAAGAGAGAGCGTACTCTAAAAGCAATAAAAGAGCTTAAGGAGAAAATCGAGAAACTCACTGTAGAAATTAAGCGGCAGACCACAAAAGCCAAAGCGAGTATAATTAGACGTGAATGGTATGAGAAGTACCACTGGCTATTTACAAGTAATTGGTTTTTGGTTATAGGAGGTAGAGATGCATCTCAAAACGAATCAATAGTCAAGAAGTTCCTTGAAGACAACGACATATTTTTGCATGCAGACATACAAGGTGCACCAGCAGTAATATTGTTCGCAAAAGGTAGACAGGTTTCGGAGCAAGATATTAGAGAAGCAGCAGTGCTAGCAGCATGTTACTCTAAGGCTTGGAAACTTGGAATGGGTGCCATTGAAGTATACTGGGTTTATGGAAAGCAAGTATCCAAGAGTCCGCCATCTGGCGAGTATATTAAGAAAGGAGCTTTCATGGTCTATGGAAAGAGAAACTATCTTGGACCTATAGAACTTAAGCTTGCTCTTGGAATATCCGTAGAAGGCGATCATCCAATAGTCATTGTTGGCCCAGACTACTTAGTGAGGAAACGTAGCCATGTATATGCAGTGTTGGTGCCAGGTGATGAAGACCCTTCAAAGGTTGCTAAAAGACTGCGTAGCTTGTTCATCTCTAAAGTCGATGAAAGTGTTCGAGATATAATAGCAAGTATCAGTGTTGAAGAGATACGTCTAAGATTGCCTGGACGTTCCCGTATATTGGCGATAGCTCGTGGAACAGCTACTGAGCCACCCCGACCTACCACGAAAAGCCAGGGAACTTAGTTGTAAGTTCACGGTTTCGATTGTAAGACTTCTCCTAGGAATTTTAACTGGATGTGTTGCTGTCTTCTTAAAAGAAGTTATAGGTGTAAACGACAATATTGCACTGATAACTTCTTTAATACTTCTACTGATGATGTATAGTTTGACGATGAAACTGCCACATGTCCGAGTACTTAAAAGCCCTGGTAAGTTCTTTTACGGGGTCCCTTCAATGTTTATTGGATATCTGCTTGGAGTGATAATTGCTAGTCAAGTTTAGCTATGGAGGGTAAAACTAGCTTTGCACAAGCTTATACTCTTCATACGCGAGACCCTCTTTCAACAATTCTATAAGTCCAGGTGCAAGTAGAGGTTTATTGCCAACTTTTGGATAGGCGAACGGCAGTTCTACCTCGTATTCAAGCCCCATTACAGTGAATTTGATTTTTGGCTTTATAACGAGTGGTACGTCAAGTGGTTTAACGCCACGTTCAACTTGCAGATAGACATATACTGCTCCGTCAATGCTAAGTTGGTATGGACCTAAACTTCTCTTAGCAGCTCTCGGAAACCTCTTTGAAAGGAGTTTTGATGTTCTACCTCGTGGTGGATGATCTCCTAAAATACCGCCTACAACTACGATCTTATACATGCTAATTTCTTGCGGCTCAAGCAGTTTTTCGGCTTTTGGGTCTAAAATTAATATTTCTTCTTCCCTTGAATACAACTCTCCTTTAAGCATGTCAAGAGGCTCATCGTAGCATCTTACCTCACCTATAACATTTTTAAGCTTTTCACATCCTCCTCCAAGTTTAGCATTTGTCACCACTAGCCTACTTCCTACCATACTTTTAACATGCTTATACTCTAACACTATCCAGCGAGATAGATGATCCTCAAGATGTTCTATTACTATTAGTGGCCTTTTTCCAGAGCTCATCGCGATAAGCCTCCAGAGGCTCTATCGGTTTGCCCATATACTCAGCTGCACATACAAGATTTCTTTTACCTAGAGCTTTACGTATAGAGTTGAGGATTTTTGGAAATCGCTTATCTCGTGCAAAATGATGATCTACTATAACAAATTTTGCACTGTTTGCAAGTTGGTATAGCGATCTGAAGCCTTTTAGAAGTTCGCGCGCCTCTACACGGTAACCTTCAAAGTATGTAGGAGGACCACTTAGCACAATAATATCGGGTTTCCAGTTTTCTAGCAGCTTAAGAGTATTCGAACTCATGGGCCCCTGAACATCTGATGCTACAACTATATTTCCAAATTCACCACGTATACGTACCATAACCACATAACCTAATCTTGTGCCTTCAACGCCGTGAGGCACTGGAGGTGAGAAGTCGATTGTGCAACAGTCAAAGTTAAATGTTCTACTATCAGCATATTCTATCCTTTTTGCCAGATTCTCTACGCCAAAACGTTTGAAGAGCCTATGAGCTCTAATACGCTGATTTACGTTTATATGCTGAGTAGGGTTCTTTACCAGCAATATCTTTCCCTTGTAAGCTTCAACATGTTCTTGACGATATAAATAATGGTCATAATGATAATGTGTTATGATTATTATATCCGTGTCTTCGAGCTCACGCAAAATTGAATTTTCGATCTCCTTAACCCTCTTAAGCTCAACTTCATGTGGAGGCAAACCATAGCGTCGTGGTGCAAAACTTACGCCTGGATCAACAAATATTTTTAGACCACAAACCTCTATAACAGTTGCTAAAGAGCGTGCACCAAAACTATCGGCACCAACAATTTTCAAACGCACGATCTACACCACGCAGGCTCGGAGGCGGCCACCAACACCTCATCTGTCGGGCTGAGGGGAAGGCTCCTCACAGCCCTCCACACACAAAACTTCTAACCCCTCAAAAACCCATTTAAACTTTCTAAACATGCTACAAGGCATATACACATCATCGCCTACTACATAGAATCTAAGTCCCTCCAAAGGATTTCTAGGGGGTTCTGGAAGATCTTTAGGCTTCTCACGCCCCACATAAACCCATCTAATTAAACTGGTCTTGCCCCGTTTTCCGCGATATTCGAGTCTCCACCAATATCTCCCATAGTAATAATATGTACGTTTAATGCCTTCCCTCCATCTCGTGACTATATGTACAGGTTTCAAGTAGTAGCCGGTATGCTTGATTTTGCTATTGTACTCGTAAAGTTTTAATAGATAGTTTTCAAGGACTTTTTTAACTCTCTTAAGTCCGTTTTTGACAACGATTGTGCACTGCTCCAAGGCTAGGCTCATGCCGTTCTATAGTTCAAAATGCAAATAGATCTATAACCTCTTAGACTCATATTACTGTGGGTATGCGTAATTGAGGACACCAACTCACATAGCAATAGGCAATATAAATATCGACATATATCTCAAAG
>DQUB01000198.1 GCA_015662475.1 Pyrodictium sp. | reverse complement strand
GGGAAGTCTGTCCATGCGATTGTAAAAAGTGGAGCATTCCAAAACGATGAAACAGTAGCTGAGCTAGAGTATTCACGCCTCCAAGAAAGCTTCGATAGCGTTATTGGAAGTGGTAGTGATGCAGCAAGCCTATTCCTAGAAGAAGCTTCAAGAGAAGCATTGGAACTCATATCCAAAGCAGATCTCGTGGTTGCAAAGGGAATGGCTAATTACGAATACTTGTCAGATAACGTTGAACGCTTGAGGAAACCGACACTTTTCCTCCTAGTAGCAAAATGCGAGCCAATCGCAAGAGTACTAGGCGTTGAAAGAAAGGCCATAGTCGCTAGACTAGCTACCCCCTAAAGCTTCTAGCAAGGTCTCGACACTTTAGAGCGTAGAGCGTCTAGAACGTTTTAGATGTTGTTAGGGCTTTGGCACATTCTCTATTTTGCCACTGTTAAGGTTTTAGAGAGTTTTGCTGAAGACATGTTGTGCGGGAGTGTGGGTGGACTGTTGTGGTTGATGTTATTGTGGCTGAGAATCTTGTGAAGAGGTATGGCGATTTTGAGGCTGTTAAGGGTGTGAGTTTTCGTGTTAGGCGTGGTGAGGTGTACGGGTTTCTAGGGCCGAATGGTGCTGGTAAAACAACTACTCTTGGCATGCTGACTACAGTGATAAAGCCGACTTCGGGGGATGCTCTTGTTGCTGGCTATAGTGTTAGTAGAGAGCCTTGGAAGGTTAGGGAGAGGATTGGTGTTGTTTTTCAAGAGCCTACGGTTGATAGAGAGTTGACTGCTATGGAGAACTTGTTGGTTCATGGTCTAATCCATGGCTTGTCTAGGAGGGATGTTGAGCGTAGAGCTAGAGAGCTTCTAGAGTTTGTAGGCTTGGAGAAGTTTGCGAGGATGCAGGTTAAAAGGTTTAGTGGTGGTATGGTGAGAAGACTTGAAATTGCTAGAGCTCTTATAAACGTTCCCGAAGTCCTGTTCTTGGACGAGCCGACAACAGGTCTTGATCCACAGTCTAGGGCTAAGGTCTGGGATGTTATTAGGGCTTTGAAGAGAGAAGGTGTAACAGTGTTTCTCACAACCCACTATATGGATGAGGCTGAGAAGCTTTGTGACCGGATAGCCATAATAGATCGTGGCGTTATAGTGGCTGAGGGTAGCCCAGAAGAGCTCAAAAAGATGGTTGGAAGCGATCTAGTCTACATAGAGTTTGAGGGAGACCCAGCTAGACTTACAGCGAGACTCTCAGAGTATGGTGAAGCAAGGCTTCTGCGCAACAACACGCTGGTGTTAAAGGTTAGAGATGCACCATCACTGCTACCCGAGCTGTTAAAGGCTGTTGAAGGTGTTGGTGTTAGGGTGAAGAGTGTGCGTTATAGCAGGCCTAGTCTTGACGATGTGTTTCTACACCTTACTGGGAGGAGTTTGCGTGATGTGGAGGCTGATTGGAGGGAAGCTTTGCGCATGAGGATTAGGGCTCGAATGAGGTGAAGCATGGATGGCTCTTGTGGAACAAGTTGAGCGTGTGGGTAAGGCTAGATGGTGGTTGCAAGCTTTTCTCGTTATGGTGTATAGGCAGACAATAAGGTTTCTAAGAGCTAGATCGAGGATGTTTAACGCGCTAGTAATGCCGCTAGTCTGGTTCACATTCTTTGGCCTTGGATGGTCATCGACATTCGATAGGCTAGGCCCTATAGCCAAGACGTTGTTTGGCGGGCTCAACTACCTAGAATATCTAGCGCCGGGCATAGTGCTAATGTCTGCTTTTGTTGGCGGGTTTGCAAGCGGGCTAACACTACTATTCGATCGAGAGTTTGGCTATTTGAAAGAGCTGCTTGTAGCACCAGCAAGTCGCACAGCAACAATACTAGGTAGAATGCTAGGCGATTCTCTAGCAGCAACACTACAGGCTGTGATAATGCTGGCAGTATTGGCGGTGGCAGTCGGGTATACAAACCCTGTAGCACTCTCGATAGTGGTGCTGCTAGCGCTTGTAACAGCTTTTATGGCCTCAGCAATAGGCACAACAATAGCTTTGATGATGTCTAGCCCTGAAGGCTTCCACGGAATAGTGAACCTGGTGATAATGCCGTTGATCTTTTTGAGCGGCATCTTCTACCCAATAAAAACACTACAACAACCACTAGCAATACTGGCAGTTTTAGACCCACTAACACACCCAGTACAGCTAGCTAGATGGGCAATGTACAATGTTGTAGAAGAACCTGTAACACTTGCTATAACAGGTACACTAGCCTACACAATACTGTTTACAACAACAGCTATAGCAAAGTATGGGAGGACGTACATAGCCTAACACATCCTCCACGCTTTGCCAGCGAGAACTAGCTCCTACAACTCATCCTCCCGCCATGCCACAAGGCTTGGAAGGGACAACAAGTTTTGCAACTATAGTTCTTCTCTCAACGCCTAACACCTTTGCAATTGGCTCGCATTTTGCTACTAGGAGGAAGAGTGTTGGTTTTCCTAGACGGTCAACGTTTTCCGAAAGATATTCGTAGTTTGCCATCCCCTTTGCAACCACTAGATCTGCTTCAGATACAAGTTCTAGTGCTTCTCTTGAAGCCTCTTCTAGGAATAAGCTTGCTGCATCAGTACCACTTCCAACAACATTGTCAAAGCTTTCTCGGAGCCGTGAATAGTCTAGCTCAGCTACTGTCTCATCGTTTTGAAACGATCCACTCTTTACAATCGCATAGACAGACTTTCCCATTAGGCGAAGCTTGTCTGCCAATAGCCTATCGAAGACAACTTCGCCGGCATTGTCTAGGATGAAGACGATATTCCTAGCACTTTTTAGAGCTTTAACAGCCTCTCCAACCCCCACTGCTGGTACTCGTTGCGCCATCTCCACAACCTCAGCAGGCTTTGGCGGTCTATAGTCGCCAACACCTAGATCCATCGAGTTTGCGTATGCGGAGAGACGTACTAGCTCGTCTAGTGCAAAACTGTCTAGGTTTTCGCGTAGAGAAGCATATACCTGCAAGGCTACTAGATCGGCTTCCGCTTATACTCTCGATACGGGTCTGGATTACCGCTCACCCTCTTTATTAGGCGGAAAAGCTGAGTGCCTAGAACAGCCGGGTTTTCAACACCTTCTTGCACCACTGCACGGTACATCT
>DQUB01000049.1 GCA_015662475.1 Pyrodictium sp. | reverse complement strand
AGAAGTTGTTTATCTCTTCAAAACTTGTTTTGTAGGGCTTTGCTGGTACTCCTATGGGCATTATGTATAGTGGGTGTTCTTCTGGTTTAGCGCCTATTATTCTCGCTACTTGGTCGTCATAGAATGCTCCTACGGCGACTGTGCCTAGACCGAGAGCTGTTGCCATCAAGTATATGTTTTGGCCTACATGGCCAACCTCTATGTGGACGTATCTGATCCCCCTCTCTCCATAGCGGCTAGTTGTCCTCTCGTAGACCGCGCATATTACTATGTTGACTGGTGCTTCGCGCACCCATCTCTGGTTTAGTGCTGCCTTGGAAAGCTCTTCTCTATAATCGCCTTCTTTCACTAGGACCAGGCTGTGTCTATAGACGTTGTACTTGTAGACTCCCGGTTTGAGATAGCTGTTGTTCTCCAAGACAACGCCTTTCTCGCCCACAACAACGTATATTTCGAGAGGGTATGTTGCACCAGCACTTGGCGCTGCACGAAACCTCCGCCTAGCATCCGTTATCCCTTGCGCAGCCCACAACACCATTGAGAGCTGTTCGATGGTTATAGGGTCTCTCGTGTAGTCTCGAATGCTCCTCCTCAACAGTATAGCCTCCTCCACCGTAACACTAGTTGTCTTCTTGGGTAGGGGCAGGAGCACCTCCTCGCCTACCACTACAGCAGCGCCACCTTCCCCCGAAGGCTTCAACAAGACCACCGTGGCGATGTAGGCTGCAAGAAGCACTGCAACCAGGATAGAAGCGATTAGCGGAATCGAGCTAGATCCTAGAGGCAAGACAGTGCACCGAGAAGGTCTACTCAAACCCCCGCTATCTATGTTCTGGGCTTGGCTGGTCTTCTACCAGTATTCTTGCTGCTGGTGTTGGTTGTGGTTTTACCGGTCTACCCTCCAGCTTTACAAGCTTTTGTTCTGCTAGTGTTTGCAACTGTCTTCTCACTGTCGACTCGTCCTTCCCCAACCTCTTGGCCAGCTGCTCTACAGTCTGTCTAGGCTCTCTAACTATGAGCTCCAAAAGCTGCTTCTTTGCCCCCAATTCTGGGGTTTTGAACAGCCAAACTATCTCCTTTGGAATCTCAACTCTAACCCCCCTATCTTCCGTGTCAAGCTCAACCACAACCCTCTCCTTAACCTCGTCTGGGAGAGCTAGCACTGCCGTGTAAAGACCCAACACTATCACCCTCATACCACCTGAAAGCAAGACTGTAACTCTATCATACTCTCTCGCAAGTTTTAGGAGAAGCTTTTTCACCTCAACAACAAGTGTTGTGAAGTCGTAGACTTTCTCCCCAAGCACATAGAGCTCCACTCTTGCATCAACCTTGCCAGCTATGTCTGCAACGTACTTGTAAGCTGAAAGCGTTTTCTCTGTCGGTGTCGCCGTCACCAATACTACTAGATCTCCACCACCAATACCATGCCTGATAATCGCTCTAACAACAAATTTTTCGTCAAAACCAAAACTTGCAACAAGAGCTCTACCCATGAACAGCACCTCCAAGAGCGTTGAGCTTGCTACAGCCTAGTATAAGCGTGTTCCACAGTGCATGTCACATACACTACCCGATTAGAGGCACACAGCACACATGCAAGTAACATCTAAATAGCTGTTTACAGTTTACCCCACCTCTAGGAGGCTCTAGAGCCAATAGAGGTTCTAGGCCCCACATTGGAGGGGGCTAGCGTAGAGAGTCTATTGGGGTTTAGGGTGGGCTTATTGAGCCTACCAAGCGATGTTAGGGTTGACGTCCAAAACGAGTTTATGGGTGTTGTTGAGGGCTCAATTTTCAGTGTTCTTGTTGCGCCTACTGGTGCTGGTAAATCTAGACTCTACACCTCCAAAGGTGTTGGTGGGGAGAAGGTTGTCCACGTTTTGCCACCTAGAAGCATAGCTGTGGACTTGGTGGTGGATCTAGCGTGTAGTCTTGGAGACTCTATTGTCGGTTTTCAAACCGGCGTCTCGGGTATAGGGTTTAAACGTGTTGGCGGTAGATGCACTGTGTCTCCCTCTAGAGGGGCTGGTGGAACGGTTAGCCCCGATCTTTGCATGTTGAAACCCTATACCGTTACAGACTATAGTGCCTTCACATTGTCGCTTCTACTCTCCATGCTCCCAGACATAGCGTTTTCCAGGTTCTGCACTTCAGACCTATCTATGGCCGCTTTGAGCCTCTCTACAGTCTTGCTCGATGAAGTGCACTTGCTAGCCTCTGATACTAGAAGCTGTAGCTGGGTGGAGGAGAGTGTTAAGGTTTGGGCTTTTGTGGCAAGTGCTGTTAAGATTCTAGGTTTTCTTGGGGGTAGAGTAGCATATCTAACTGCTACCGCTAGACCAGAATACATTCGACTTGTAGCCCTACTAGCCTCCAACAAGGTGTCCCCCAATCTGAAAGCCGTGCTTGTATCGTCTAGCCACGTGTTTGAAAGGTATGCAAGTGTTTTGGGGAGGGAAAACATAGTATTCCTAGACGTTGTAAAGACAGCTTCAAGCATTGTCGAAGACTACCTCTCCGCTATAGAAACTTGGGTTGTAGAGAGCGAGCCTAGCACAATCATAGAGAGGCTATGTAGAAGTGGTGTTGAGAAGATCTTGGCAGTGCTAAACACTGTTGAGAGAGCAGTCAACGTATACCTAAAAGCAAAAAGAGTATGCCAATCACACAACATAGCATTAGTCCACAGCAGAATGCTACAGGCACACATAGCCGAAACACTATCGAAAACCATGTCTAGAAAAACCATCCTAGTAGCCACACAGGTTGTTGAGGCTGGCTTGGATCTCGACTTTGACGTTCTAGTCACCGATGTTGCGCCTCTAGACTCTCTAGTACAGCGTGCAGGGAGAATACTGAGACACAGCGTGGAGGGGAGAAGAGGACTAGTAGTAGTCTCAGCGTCTAAGGAATCGATAAGATCTTGTGTGAAAGCCTATGGGGTCAACTGCAACACCATAGCAAACACCCTAAAAAGACTCGCAGAACAGTGCAACAACCACATCGACTGGAGATACGGCTACCCCTGGAAATGCACAATCTACAAAACACTCCTAACACCCACAAACACACACGCACTAGCAAGAATAGGAGAAGCTGTAGAAGCTAGAATAGACGAGATAATGCAGCTAATGCACAACCTACAAACAACACAGACAAACAGAAAACTCCAACAATACAACACCATCTTCACAAACAACATCGCATGCGACACCCTTAGAACACCCTTCACAGTAGAGTGGAGAGGAGAGATAGACCTCGTAGAAACAACAACACAACACGCTCTAAAACTCGTAGAACAAAACCTAGTAGAAAACAGCATAACCGTAGAACTAGTCTCCAGAGAAGAAACAGAGACAATCCACATACCAGCACCAAAAAACCTCATAGAAACAGTAGTAGAACAACTAGAACAAAAACCGCTAACAACAATAGAACAACTAACACGATGGACAAACACCAAACTAGAAAAAACAGGCAAAAACCAAACCACAATCACAAGAATACTAGGCTTCAAACTAGCAAGAAAAACCTACAACAAAGAACTAGGCCTAACATAAAAACCCAAAACCAAGAACCACCCACCCAACAAAACCACACATGTACAAAACACCACCATTTCCTCCCAAGACACACCTTCTACAACTCCTTCAACAGCCTAACCCAACACCACACCCTCTCCCCAAACCATACCCACACCCAAGCCCAAACACAACCAGATGATAAGACGTTGCCAGCACCTCTCACTATTCTCTTAAACTCCTGCTATTTTCTTTTGAATTATGCCTGTAGACTCACAGTGAAGAGGCAACTAACTGCCGAGTAATTGTTGCTT
>DQUB01000086.1 GCA_015662475.1 Pyrodictium sp. | reverse complement strand
CAGGCTAGACTTGTAGTCATATTGGCTATAGCATTAGTGTTGTCAGCATCTCCTATCGGTCAAAGCCTAGTAGTGCTCTACTCCTACGCTATAGCGTTGACAATATATGCTTTAACGCTCATGGTTGTAAGACGTTTGTGGCTTCGCGGAGCACCTAGCGAATTCCTATTAGAGCAACCGCCTTTGAAGAAGCCAAGTCTTAGAGTTGTTTGGTGGCACGTTAAAACCGGAGTTAAACACTTCCTTGTGCGCGCTGGCACAATAATATTTGCAATGAGCGTTATTGTATGGGCTGCTACAAGCTACGGTCCAAACGGCTATGTTGGCGATAATGTTTCAGAAAGCTATGCAGCATACTTTGGCAGAATGCTTGCACCTATACCACAGACGCTTTGGGGAATCGACTATGAGAAAGCGTGGAAGATTGCTTTCGCTTTCGTAAACGGTTTCGTTGCCAAAGAGGTGTTCATAAGCTCTCTAATCATGCTATCTCCTCTAAAGACTAGTGGTAGTGTTAGAGAAGCTCTTGCATGGTATAATCTTTCAACAGCACAGTGGATCGGCATTCTAACAGCTTCAATACTGTACATACCATGTCTAGCAACTGTAGCAACCATCTATGCTGAGTCAAAAAGTGTTAGGCTCACTGCAATTGCAGTAGCATACTTTGTAGTTGTAGGCTCATTTGTTGGCTGGCTAGCCTACATACTAGCCTCCCTCCTAGGTTTCTAGCCTTCAAACCAACCTACTTCTACCCCTCAACGAGCGTAACTGTGAGTGTGGAGGGTTCAGCATCTTGGTTGACGAGGTTAAGGATATTCTGCAAAAACTTGTCGATTATGGTCAAAGGCTTGGCGCAGAATTTGTCGATGCAAGGTTTGAAGAGGTAAAGAGTCTTAGTATAAGACTTGTTGATGGTATTCCGAAGATAGGGTATGGTGTTGACAAAGGTGTTGCCATAAGAGTTTACTATAGCGGTGCTATAGGCTTCGCCTATACTAGCCGTCTCGATTGGGACAATCTGCGCAGAACTTTGGAGAGAGCTTTTGCGCTTGCACGAGCTTCTAGAGGAGTTAGCCGTGTGCCCAAACCTGTAGAGCTTAAAGCTGTTGAAGACGATGTCACATGGCCTCTTAAGAGAGACCCTGCAGATGTTAGTCTTGAAGAGAAGCTTGCTGATGTAAGAGAAGTTGATAGGATACTTGGAAGTGAACAGTTTGTGAAGAGTAGAACTGTAGGCTATAGCGAATCCACTGTAGCTAAAGTCTATGCGAGTAGTGAGGGTAGACTTGTGTCTGAGAAGAGGACCTTGGTTCTCGTAATAGCAGAAGCTTATGCTGAAGAAGCGGGTGTTAGGGCTTCAGCGCATAAGAGCAATGGGAGTATAAAAGGCTACATTGTTTGGGAGAAGATGTCTCCAGAAAAGCTCGCAAACACTGTACTTGATAGACTTCGTAAACAGTTGCGTGCAAAAACTCCTAAGGCTGGAGAATATCCTGTAGTACTTGCACCTGAAGCTGTTGGTGTTTTCGTACACGAAGCTTTTGGCCATCTAGCAGAAGCAGATCTCGTTGCAGCCGGCAGTGTTTTGAAGGGCAAAATTGGCGAGAAAGTAGCATCTTCTAAGGTTACAATAGTCGATGACCCAACCATCGACGATGGTTTTGGCACATTCAAATACGATGATGAGGGTGTTAGAACAGCTAAAGCTGTTATTGTCGAAAAAGGGGTGTTGAAAGGCTACATGACCGATAGACTATATGCAAGCTTGTTAAACGTTGAACCAACAGGTAATGGTCGTGCTGAATCCTACCGTGTACCGCCGCTTGTAAGGATGAGGAATACGTTGATAGAACCTGGCACAAACAGTGTTGACGAGTTGTTTGAAGGAATAGACTTTGGCTACTACATTGTAGCTGTTAGTGGTGGTCAAACAAACCTTGATGGCGGATTCCAAGTTGGCGTAGAGGAGGCCTACGAGATAGTCAATGGCGAGGTTAGAGATCCAGTGCGCAACATGAGCATCTCTGGAAACACCCTCGATACCCTACTAAATGTCGATGCAGTCGCCAACGACCTACAGATATTCTATGGCCGATGTGGTAAAGGCCAGCTTGTCCCAGTCTCGGATGGTGGTCCACACATAAGGGTTAAGAAGATGACTGTTGGTGGTAGAGCTTAGAGGGGGCGAGTTAGCGTGGAAAGGTTTACACCACTCGAACTTGCAACTTTGATTGCGAGGTGGGCGGTTAGCGAAGGTGCTACCGAAGCTGAAGTGTATATTGAACGTGTAACTGGCTATCGTGTTGTTGTTAGAGCTGATCAGGCTGAAAGCTTGGTCACAATGGACGAAGCAGGTGTTGGTCTTAGAGTTGCTGTTGGTAAGAGAGTTGGGTTTGCCTATGCTAGCAGTCTAGAGAAAGAGGTTGTACGTGGACTAGCTAGAGAAGCTGTAAAGCTTGCACGTAGTTCGCATGAAGACCCCCATTGGGAGGGGTTGCCAGAGCCTAGCGCTAGCTATCCTGAGCCACAAAACATATACAATGTTGGTCTAACTAGAGTTGCAAGCGAGACTTTGATGGAGAACGTGAAGGAGTTATTGTCGCTTGCTAAGGAGAAGAACCTCACTGTGACTATGGCGGAGATTGGCGTGATGAGGATAGAGAGAGCTATTGTAAATTCACATGGTGTTTACCGTATGGATGTTGGTAGCTTCGCCTACACCTTCATCGACGTGTTAAGAAGAGAAGCTGGCATAACAACCCCCGCTGTACTTGTTGCAGAATCAAGTAGAGTTTCGATACCCGATATCGAAGCACTCGTCGAGAAAGGTGCTGAGAGAGTCAGTCTATGCCTTAAAAGGTATAAGATTGATAGGCCTGCTCCACGAACTGTAGTGTTTGCACCAGAAGCTTTCTCGGAGCTTCTAGCCAACACCATACTCTACTCGTTGAGAGGAGACAATGCTGTTAGAAAACGCAGCTATTTTGCTGGAAAAGTTGGAGAGCAAGTACTCGACTCTAGAATAACAATTGTAGATGATGGTGTGCTTAAAGGTGGCGATAATACTTGGAGATTTGATGGAGAAGGCGTGGCTACAACTACTAAGACACTTGTAGACCGTGGTGTGCTTAAAGGCTTTGTATTCGACACCTATTGGGGTCGTAGAGCGGGGCAAAGTTCAACAGGAAATGCTGTACGCACTGGCTATACTAGTGCGCCAAAACCTGGTTTCACGAATGTTGTTATGGCTCCAGGCGATCTTTCCCCCGACGAGCTTCTAGAGGGTGAAGTCATAGTAGTGTATCAGGTGCAAGGAGCACATACAACGAATTCTGAAACTGGCGAGTATAGCGTGCTTGCAAACCCAGCAATAGCCTACCGCAATGGTGAGCCTCTAGGCTGGGTTCCTGGCCTCATGGTTGCAGGCAACATGTATAGAGAGCTGCTAGAGCGTGTTGAAGGACTATCAAAGCAGATTGTACACGTGCCTGTTGGCGCCTACCTACCATGGATAAGACTGTCAAACATTGTAACAGCGCCAAAAACATGACCACCACTTTTCCAACCTTCTCCAACCCATACCACTTCTGGGTAGAGGTGTTGGAGAGCTGAGAGTCTGCATACTCTATACCGGCGGTAAAGACAGCTGCTATTCTCTACACTGGGCTGTACTACACGGTTTTGAGATAGGCTGTCTGGTGACACTGGAGCCTTCTAGCTGGGAGAGTCTACTCTTCCACTACCCCGGGACAAAGCTTACCAAGCTACATGCTAGAGCTTTAGGCTTGAAGCTTGTAACTGAACGTGTTAACGGTGTTGGTGAAGAAGCTGAGCTTGAAGCTCTTAAAAATGTTTTGAGAAAAGCCATCAACGTTTGTGGATGTGAAGGTGTTGTTAGTGGTGCTCTCCTAAGCGACTATCAGCGGCTTAGATTTGCTACTGTTGCTGAGGAGCTTGGACTACGCTCCTACACACCACTATGGCGTATTGACCAGGCGGAGTATATGCGGAACCTGGTTAGGGAAGGGTTTAAAATCCTTGTGCTAAGCGTTTCAGCCTATGGTGTTCCTGAAGACCTTGTTGGCAAGGTATTGGATAGCAGTGATGTTGAGAAGGTTATCCAGCTTGCAAGAGTCTATGGCTTTAACCCAGCGTTTGAAGGAGGTGAAGCTGAAACCTTTGTTGT
>DQUB01000204.1 GCA_015662475.1 Pyrodictium sp. | reverse complement strand
TATGGGGACTAGCTCAACCTCCTTACCCGTAGTTGGATCACGAACTTTAACAGGCTTCTCACAAGGCATACCCACACACCCCACAAACTCCATGAGTACTGTAGCTCTCACTGTAACGGATAAGTCTTAGGACCAGTCACTCAGCCTGTAATACCATGAGGAAGCTCATGCCGAGATGTCGAGGATAATACTACGCCAATACTCTCTAACCATCTCCACCATACTCTATACAGTAGAACACTATGATGCAAGTCATACAGGCACGGGCAAAGATAATGTCAGGTGAAGTTAGACAAAATGGTTGTACTGACATTTGCACATTAGAGTTTTGCTTAAAAAGTGTAGGGTGTTAGATGAGCAAAGCTAACTATGAAGCTAGTCTACAATTATTATGTTTTCTGGTGGGAAGCCCATTTCTTCAAGTAGCTTTTTGACTCTATGACGGTGATCACCTTGCAACTCTATTCTACCATTCTTGTATGTTCCACCTGTTGCCAGTTTAGATTTCAGTTCTGATGCAAGCTTCTTAAGATCAAACTGTTTGGGGTCTATACCCTCGATTATCGTTACCGCTTTTCCATACCTGCGTTTTTCAAGCTTTATTTTGATTATCTGCTGTTCCATTGACAGCTGCTCACAAAGTTCTGGAGGAAGTCCACCACATAGGCTAGATAGGTCTGTCATGGAGTTCTCCTGCCACCTCTCTCAGTTGAGTAGCTCTCCAAGTGTTGAATGCGTGAAACCTCTTTAAAGGCTTTCGTAGAGGGGGGTGTATGGGGTGCATGAATGTCTTCCTCGCTTGCTAGACGAGGAGAAGAGAAGGTTAGAATCGAGGAGATCGATGCTGAAGGTATAATGGAGTTTGAACCTATACAAGATAAAGCTCTCATAAGGTATAAGTGTGGTAGGTGTGGCTCTGAGTTTACTGCAGCAGATATAGAGTTCATGCCTACACTAAAATGTCCTTATTGTGGTTATCGTGTTGTTTACAAAGTTAGAGCACCTGGTAGGAAACTTGTAAGGGCCATTTAACTACTATAATGCAGTGTTTCAAAAGCTCTTTTAAGACTTGCAAGAGGAATTCCAACATCTACCATTTTGTGCCATTGTGGTACTTCGTTGGGATCTAATTGTCGCGTATAATCTTCTATGCGTACACCCTGCCTTTTCAGATACGAGAATATTGATGCGTAACCTGCACCCATCTCAGCAGCATGTCTTAACGCCAATGCTACCCTCTTATCTCCTCTATGTATCACTACTTGAATGACAGCCTCATTGTATGGAAGTTCACTAACACGTACACCTCTTAAGATCTCTTTCAAGATTTTGAGACGCTCTTTATACTCTTTTTTCGGTACCAATTGAGCCCATTGAAGCGGTGTAAAGGGCTTTGGTATTAGCGGGTTTACACTGACACGAATAAGGTTTTTCACAGGTGATTGTGATATTAGTTCTGCTAGTTTTCTAGCCGTTTCCTCCACGTCTTTACGCTCTTCGCCTGGAACACCTAGCATGAGATAATATTTCGTGTGCATGCCATAACGCCATGCTGCTCTCGAAACTTCCACTACCCGATCCCACTCCACACACTTCCTAAGAACCTTACACACTTTCTCTGAAAGCGTTTCTGGAGCTATAGTCAACACCTTTTGGCCCAAACGTGCGATCAACTCAACCCTTCTATCATCTAACAAGTCTGCACGAAGCGAACCTATACTAGCACTGAGACCCATCTCTATAACATGCTCGATAAGCTCATCAGCTTGCGGATGGTCAAATAGGCTTAGAGCGTAAAATGCAACCCTACGAACTTTGTTAACTTGAACACCTTCTTCAATAAGTTTTAACAGTGTATTGAGACTTCTATACCGGAAAGGCATGTCGAGATGCGCCATTAGACAAAAACTACACATATGCGGACAACCACGAGAAACTTCAACCATGAATGCTTCTCCCCAAGGCTCTCCACTGCCGGGTACGCGAAACTGCATTATTGGGTGAAACGACCTATCGAGATCACCTACATAGAGTCTTTTGACAGGCTTATCACAATCACTTGTTAGAAATCCATCTCTACACACTATCTCCTCAAGATTCCCGTGATAGATTGCATCTATGAGCTTAGGTATGGTTAGCTCTATATCGCCAACAAGTACTATGTCAGCAATCTCTAACGCCAACTGAGGACTTGCAATAGCAGCTGGACCACCAACAACTATAATTGGACCACCTTTTCTCCTCTCACGCAAAGGCTCAATACCAGCTGCTAAAAGGAGCCTTACTAACCCCAGATAGTCTGCCTCATACGACAACGGTGCTATGATCAACTTAAACTTTGATAGTGGAGCACCTGTCTCTAGACTTTGAGGGGGATCCTCCACACCTTTCAACTTCTTTGCGACAAACCTTTCAGCATAGACATATTCGATCATGTTGATGAAGTAGTAGAGCTTTTGATAGGTTAGACTAGCTACAGCTGCACTGTAGATTGAGGGGTAGAGCAGAGCTATACCAATACAATTTCTACATCTTCGTTTAACAATAACACCATGCTCATATACCATTTCAAATATTCTACCCAAGAGTCGATTTCAAAGAGGATTAGAGGCTATTCTAAGTTTCCCACGGATACTACCTAATATCATGGGTGCCTATACATGCGTGCACGACTTTCAGACGCACTTGTCCTAATACGTACCACGCTCCTCTCATGCGGAGATCATCCAAGACTGGAGCAAGTGCTAGCAATGCTTGAAGAAGCCTACAAGGGTACTAGACCCCTAGACGTGGAAACCCTGGAATATGCGATAGAAGTTCTAGATGAGGCTGCTAGAATATTCAAGGTTAGAGGTTGTCTGGACTACCACCTCCTAGAGCAAGCAAAAGATGTTTTAGAGGGGCTCTAGCTTTGTTGTTCAAGTATTATCTTGCCTTCACCTATCACTACAATGGGATAGTCTACATAGGTGAATGGATCGCCACTCCATACAACAAGACTAGCACGATAGCCTGGCTTAACTATGCCAACATCTAACCCTAGAATTTTTGCGGGATTTCCTGTTACAGTGGCTATTGCTTCACTCTTACTCATACCGTATCTAAGCAGGTAGCGTGTTTGCAGAAACAGGTTCCTCTGCAGAACCACTGGATGATCGCTCATTAGCGCAAATAGAGGCTTAGCTTTAACCACTAGTCTAACGTTCTTGTAGCTTTCATGTTTCAACTCTGTTTTATACGCGAAAGCGTCTATAGGGCCATACACTAGCGGAATTCTTTCGCTCTTTAGCCTCTCAAACACCCATAACTGGTTGACGTCGCAAGCATGATCTACTGTGACCTTTAGAGGGGCATAAAGGCTCAACTTTCTCCTCAAGAGGATAAGGGCCATTATATCGTCTATCTTGTGCACATGTACTCGAAGCAGCTCTCTCCCCTCCACAACTGGGATTAGTGCTCTAACCTCTGGTTCAACCTCATCTAGATCTCTCTTGCCCTTCTCGACAAGTCTTATTGTAGACTTTACTTTCTCAACCCACTTAACCAGTAATGCTATTGCCCCCATCCTGGTATGCGGCCGCGTTCCTTTCCAATCTGTCGTGCTTCTCGGGTTATAGCCTAAAGCCATCTTAACTCCGCATGAACCCATATAGGCTTCATCTATGCTTCTAGCCCAATTTCTAATCAAAGCACCACGACCACCAATGATGTTGCCGCTTCCAGGCAGCACACAGCTGTAGAGTACACCATGCTCTACACTTTCCCGGAAGTATTGGTCGTCCATGTATACGGAGAATATTGCGTCTACAAGGGGGAGAATAGAGTCCATCTTCTCGTTTGCTTCACCTTCCCAGTATGGCTCACCGTGTCTCTCCATACCTATGTGAGAGTGAGGATCTATAAATGCTGGAGTCACGACAACCTTGTCTCCAAAGTCTAGCAGCTCAACACCACTTGGCTTCTGCCGTGTAACTTCTCTAATCCTCCCACTCTCATCGTCATAGACTATGTATACGTTTTCCATTACACCGCCAGGCTCTCCAGTGTAGAGTTTAGGTGCTCTAAGCGCGTAAACCGGCAACCGGATTGAACACCATCGTGTTTCTAAGGTTCGACTGTGTAATAGACTCTTCTCCTCCTCTTACCCCTACTCTCAAGTTTTAGCAACTTTATCCTGCCAATCTCACAAGTGTTTCTGACATGAGGAGAACCATCAGCCTGTATGTCTACACCAGGTATTTCGACTATTCTAAGCTTTTCTACCGATGGTGGTAAACGCTCTGCCAGCTTTACAACACCTGGAATTTTCAACGCTTCTTCTCTAGGCAGCCAATAGACCTTCACCTCCAGACATCTAGCGATAATTTGATTGGCTTCCTCGATAGCTTCTCTTATTGCTGCTTTCCAGTCCTCAACCATGGAGAGATCGAAATCGTCACGTGCCATTTCCGGAGTAATATGGCCACCTGTCACAAGAGCACCATACCTTCTATACAGTATCGCTGCTATGACATGGCTAGCTGTATGCAATCTCATCATCCTATACCTTCTATCCCAATCTATAACACCACGCACCTCCAAACCAGGTTTAAACACACTCCCATTCTCTACGATATGTGCCACATCATCACCCTCTTCAACACAATCAACAACACGGATCTTCTGCCCACCCACTATCAGATAACCTGTATCCGCGTCAAGCCCCCCACTTGGCCTAGGATGAAATGCTGTTTGATCTAGAAACACTTTATTACCATCAACACGCGTTACACGTGCACTAAACTCTTTCAAATAGCTGTCCTCCTGGTAGAGAAGACGCACCATTGCCACTTACCCATACCAAACTACGTCTATACCACCACTTTCCAAACTTTCTCCGCTCTCTACATCCTCCTTCTCGGCTCGTACAAGTACCTCTTCTCTGGATTGGTATGGCTTAGCAAGGTTAGAACTACAGGCCCTAGCCTCGTTGCAAGCTCAGACACTATGCGTCGTCTAACGAGCTCTAGAGATCTAGACTCAAACCTTATGTATTCGTCGATAAAGTCTACAGGTGCAGGTAAACCTGTTGCAGGGTTGGTCATGCTGTCTAGCAGGGATATCACATGCTCTAACTCGTCCTCACTACTAGCCCCATACACTTCTATGCGTACTGCATGGTTGTAAGATGTGGTCATCGATGGCTTGTAAAAGGCTACAACGATCTCTCCATACTCTGGCCTAGTGCTAAGTCTTTCTACAACAGCCTCTGGAAGCTGAGAGGGCGCTCTACCACTACTCGCTAGAATCTTGGCATAGGCGGGTAGTATATCTCTAAACTTGCCCAATACCATGTACTCTTGTCTTCTCAAAACTATGCTCATTAAAGCCTTGTCATTAAGTGGTAGGATGCGGCCATGAAGAACCGATGTTAGGTGGGAATAGCTCCTCTTAACAACACCAACAACAATAATGTTGTTTTTGCGAGCCAATCCCAGCAGTCTTGAGACAGCCGTATCAAGCCTATATAGGAGTCGCCGGTTTGCTATCACTTGATTACCCTTAAACAAGAGTTGGTAAGGTACTATCTCGCCATCCAACAAGAGTAACGTTATATCCAATTTCCCATCGCTAACTAGACCAAGAAGTTTGATACCAACCTTCTTCTCCAACAATTTAGCTGCCAATGGTATCTTTTTCCTAGCCTCTTCACTATCAACGAAAAACAGTTTTGCAGCCACTCCTCTACGTCTAAGACCGCTTACCTGCTTTGCGTTGAAGATGTAATAGCCAGCTACAACACCTATAAGGTGTCCTCCTACAAGCTCAATACCACCATCTGGAGGCCATGTCGAGTCTATAGCCGCTCCTGCAACCTTCTCCGAAGTCTTAGGATAAGTGGAGATTCTCTCTCCAATCTTCCTATCTAAACCTTCTAAGAATACAGTACGAAAATCATCGAATCGTAGTGTAAGCTTTTCAACCAGTTTTGAAACTTGAGATAGCAAGCTTGCTACTACAGGCTGGCTAATCTCCTCAACCTCTTCTTCAGCATCAGACATTAGCTGCTCGAGAATTTGTGCTATAGGGTCTGGCTGGTCGAAAGCCACTGTCCCACTGCCCTCCCATCTCTTGAATGTGGTTGTAGCCGTAATACCTTGTAAGCTTTATGTCTTAGTGTCCTATTAGAGGATCTCACCAAGTTTTGGGGGCAGATTGCTCTTGAACGGCGGACTACAACATTGGCTGCCCATCTATACTCTTGCTGCGCTACTTCACATAATGAGCTGGTCAATGTATTACTCGGTAACACGTGCCCACTTCTCGTCAGCAGGGCCCAACTATCTAGCACAGCTAGCTGCAGCTGAAACAATACCAATAGCTCTCGGCATACCTTGGGCACGTATTGCTGAGAAAAAGGGTTTTCGAATTGCACTTCTACCAGGCTTTCTCGAAGCATTATTCCTCCTACTTGTCGGCTTTATAGGCGCACAACCAACCGCAATAACCCTCTTCACCGTCTGTATGGCAAGCCTCTTCTGGAGTCTAGCTGGCCCCCAAACAACAGCGATAGTGATATCAGCATCGCCCACTGGACATACGCTAAGCAGCTATTTCATAGGCTCGACCATAGGTTGGAGCCTCGGCGCATTAACAGCGCCATTAACCTACCAACTACTAGGCTATACACCAACAATGATGCTAACTGGTTTACTTACCGCGGTTTCTTACACACTATACATGTTGTACCTTCCAACAGAGTATCCTAGGCGTAGGATTTCATGGCAGAGTAACTGTGGTTCGCTACTTTACGTAATCGCTCTCTCAACTTCTATCCTCTACATGACCGAGATAATAGGCTCAATCTACCTTTCAACTCTATATGTTGAACTCGGACGAGACAATGTAATGTATGCTTTAACGCTTTTTGCAACTGGGCTTATAGGCGCAGCTATACGCCCACTAGCCGGAAAAACTGTCGACAAACTAGGCCCAGAAAAGGTATTACAAGCTACTCTACTCGCATACGCAGCCTACGTCTACATCTATCCCTCACTACACGGCCTAACCGCCGCTATAGCATGGCTAATTCCACTCTTCCCATTCCTAGACACGAGCTTGTATCTCTACACTACAAGGATTCTTGGAGAAGCATTGGGCACAGCAACAACCTCAGCAGCCTACACCCCTGTAGGACTCACACTACTAACAATATCGATGTTAGATACATCGCTTCACACATACCAAATCACATCAACGCTAGCAGCACTAACAAGTGCATTTCTACTAGTAGTGTACGAGCAACGAGCAAAAAGAGTTAACATCTAGGCGGCCAATACCATACTAGTCTAAGAGAGCTGATTTTATTTGGGGGCTTTTAACAAACCAGCATGTCGGGCTGAAACATTGCCTGTTAGAGATCCAGAACTGCTAAAAATAGTCTATGAGAGGGTTTTGAACAAGAAGGTTTGCCGCAAATGTGGGGCATTAAATCCACCTACAGCAGTAAAGTGTAGACGTTGTAAGAGTAAGAATTTGAGGCCCAAACGAGCTGAAAGAGGTTTGAAGAAAGGCTAGCTTTCCTCTTTTTCGACTCTCTCGAGAACCCTCTTAGCACCTTCTATAACCTCTACTATCGCTTCTCTCAAATCTCTCGCTGTTTTAATACATTTTGCTGGTAAATCATACACGACTGTTATGAAGCCTTCAGTGTCTATTGTGTATTTGTAGGTTGTACTTGTAAAGTTCTCTTCTAGAAACCAGCTAAGAGCTTGAGGTAAAGGTTCAACATCTAGAGGAGCAGCTACTCTAACACTCTCTGTCTCCTGCTCCAAGCTTATTACAATCCCTATCTCTTCCCCTGTCTCCGTCTTGTACATGGTCAGTATAGCATTCCCGCGTTTCTGGTATGGAAGCCCCAGTGCTCTAACTAGTACTTCAAGCTCATCGATGCTCAATTAGAGCACCTCCTGAGACACCAAGCACTATGTTAGAGGTTCAAGTTCTAGTCCTTTTTCTTTAAAGAGTCTCTTTAACGATTGGATTATTGTCTCCAAGGTTCTCTCATAATCGGCTTTAACAGTGGCTCCAGCTGCTTGTTGATGTCCTCCTCCACCACCACCCAATTGTTTTGCAAGCTCCTCCATAACACTTCCAAGGCTTATGCCAAGTTTTTCCGCAATATGCCTTTTAAGTCTACCTATCACCCTAGTTTCAGCACCTCTTTCAGCCAATACTATTGCTATGTCAGCGCCCAAGTCGAGCAACGCTCTTGCAACACTTGCCTCGTAAGCACCAACACGTGTTATAGTTACAAGGTAGTTGTCTGCGCGAAATACATGCATTCTTTGAGCTGCTTTAAGCCTTGCTATTCTCTCTGGAACTTCCATTGCTGGCGATTGCAAAGCTTTCAATGCCTTATCTTTATCGGCTCCTGCATCCATCAAGTCTGCTGCAACTCTTAATGTTGTTGAGCTGGCCATCACAAAATGTCTAGTGTCGTATATTATGCCTGCTAGAAGAAGAGTCCGAGTTGTACTTTCAAGTTGGATTCCCAATACTTTTTCAACTAGCATATACACTATCTCCGATGTTGCTTTAGCTCTAGGCCAATGTATAGCTACACGTGCATGTTCAACAAGCTTGTTCGATTCATGATGGTCTATAACTACGAGAAGATCTATGTTCTTAACAAAATCAGCAAGTTTTCCAAGCTGCTCCAAACTAGCAGTATCAACTACTATTGCTGCAGCAGACTCTTCCGGAGACTCATCCTCTACTTCTTCAGGCTCAACACCCAATACTTCACGTACAAGTCTCTTAGCAGGTTGACTCATCCCCTCAGGCAGCAATAGTCTAGCATCATAGCCTAGCTTACATACACACTCTCTCATAGCAATAGCAGAGGCTAGCGCATCAGGATCCGCATTCCTATGTGCTGTAACAACTATTGGTGTTCCAGCTTCATCTAGAACCTCCAGTAGCTTCTTTGCCCTCTCCTCTAGCCACTCGGGAACGTAGCTCAGCCTCAAGCCACCTCGCAGCCTTCTCTATAGCCTCAGCCAGAACTTCCTCATATGAGAGAGGGGCAATAACTCTCCCAGTAGCACGCACATCTACGCGCACGTTAAGTTTCCCATCTTCTTCAATCTCGCCTTCAACTATGACTTCGAGCTCGTCGAGACGCCTTCTAAGCTTCTGCTCAATATCCCTTCTAATTATCTTTTCAAACTCGAGAAGAAGCTCTTCAAGCTCATCAGAAGTCAACTTACCAGCAATACCAATTTCGACAACTCGTTTTCCCAAGACAGACCCCCAACGCTAAAAAGAAACCTTGGAGATCGGGCAAGCGGGTAATATGCGTTTAAGGTTTTAGCTAGCCTGCACCACCCTTACCTATCGTCAGCTTCTGTTGCAACTGCTGAACCTCTCTTGCAAGCTGCTCTAATTGTTTCCTAATCTCCTGTTCTTGCTTCTTAAGCTTCTGAAGTCTAAGCTCAAGTATCTCTTTCCTATCCTCCAACTCTTTCCTAACCTTATCACGTTCAACCCTAACAAGTATACCGCCAACCATACGATACACAGTTGCATCTTGAACCTCAGATAAAACTTTAAGCACCCTATTTATCTCAGCAACCTCACTCTCAACAGCCACTCTCTCCTGAACAATTCTATTGTACTGTGTTTGCAGCTGTTGTATTCTAGCAATCTTGTTTTCCAGCTCAGGAGGCAATCTTTGAGCCAAACCTAGACACCCTCACTCTTAGCCAGCGTGTCTAAACTAGCGGCTGCGAGACCAAGATAAGCGTTTAGCAGAGCTCTAGCAGCCGCAAGATCACGGGCTTCAAAACAAATTTTGACATTTCCATTAGAAACATTTACATTTGTTCTACCACGATCTGGGTCAGGCGGATTACGAGATTCTACATCCAAGGCCTTAGCCAACGCTTCCGCCAATCTCTTGTTCTCTAGCTTCAGGTAGATACACCCTGTAACCTGCCACATTATCTCTCACCGCAATAACGCGAAGCGTGGGGCCACATATACGTCCAGTTGTACTACATATAAAGGTCATGACCAACTCTCTCTCCCTAACATGTAGCTTCATCAACACATCAACCTTCTCAGCATCCTCATCGAAAACAACAAGTTTTGCTAGGAAAGCTCTAACTAGTGTATCCGCTACACGCTTTACAATCTCGTTTCCAACACCTCTAATATCAATACCAAGACTTCTCGTATTGAATGTTTTTTGAGACCCTGGATGCTCTCTTCTAAGTTTCACACCTGACAAGCTAATAACAGCTATTTCATCCAAGCCTATTTCGGGAGGTTCTCGAGGTGCATAAACTCTTATTACTCCAGGATTGCCCTTCTTCACTCCAACAACTACTACTCTCTTAGCACCAAGAGCCATTGCGTCGTAGTAGAGGTCTGTGAGCGAAGCCTTCCCTCGATTAACTTTAACAGCATAAGGAAGAACAGAGGCTAAATCTTTAACAAAACTTCTTACACGCTGTGTAGGCCTATGACTTGTAGTAACTATGATGAGTTTCTTAGAAATTGTTGCAGACAAGGTTTAACCACAGCCAGAAACCTTCACTCCTCTCTAATGATTATCTTGGGGAAGTGTTTATTGAGACCTGTTCTTGGCACATAAGCTCCTCCAGCCCATACAGCACCACACTTAGTACATTGCCATAAACCAACACTTATCCTCTTCACATGACCTGTTACACCACAGAATGGGCATTGGTGAGGCTGATATCTTCTCTCCATCACTTCCTTCCAACGTCTACGTAATGTAGCACCATAACGTGGACCAAACCTTCCAGCAATACCGACAACTTTTGTTCTACGCGCCATAGTTTGCACCCCTTACACGTATTCCTAGGCTTACCACCTCCTCTACCCCCTATAAGGAGGCTACTCTTCTCTACTCTTCCCACCCTCATTTTCGACTGCAACTGTTCCAACTCCTTCAACGCTAGACTCTACTGGCTGACCTTCAACAACTACTTCTGAAGTTGTATGTGGCACACCACCTATTACAATCTCCTTCTTTTCAGCAAACACTTTTTCAAGCTCCGCTCTATACTTGCCAACCTTCTCCTCCAACACATTTAGCAGGTATTTTGAAAGGTTTATAGCAATGTTTATAGCTTTGTCGATTTCAGCCAGTGTTAGAGCTCCAGTACCCATCTTCTGCAGACCAGCGATACGACCATCTTCGCTAACTGCAATAAAGAGTCTAACATCAGCTATTGTTTCCTCCTCATAGTTTGGATCCACGACCAATCTATTCTCTATTTTCGAAATTGTAACACTTACAACACGATGGTTCACTGGCAGCAAACCAACATACCGTGTTCTATCAACCTTGTATTCATCACCTTCCTTTACAAGACCAGGCATTCTTGCCGCCATTAGAGCAGCCATCGCTGCAAGCATTGCTGCATCTGTAACATTGCCATCGTGGTTTAACACGTAGACGTCAACATAGATTCTCCATACAATCTTTCCTGGCTCAATCACGAGCTTGTCTAAGGGGATTACACGCATTTCTCGAAGACTTCTATCGATTATCCTTGCAAGCTCTATAGCATTTTCATCTGGAGGTCCTGGTTCAATGTATGGTGATGCTATCGGCATGAATTCAGCGTTTACAACAAGTATGCCCTCGTTAGGAGTATCTGGGAAAGGCTCTGCCAAGTCCATCTTAACGCCAGCAACAACCATTGTATTGCCTATCTTCACCAAAGCCGAACCTTCAGCACGTTCGATGTAGCCTGGAGTAATGTCTACAGGTCTAAACTGTTCTAGCTTCCTACCATCAATTCTAACACCTTTTGCTAACAGCGAGGCTATTGTATGTCTTTTCAGTTTAGGCATAACCGGTTGTTCCCAAGGTGTTATGCTCACCATTACCCTTCCACCTTCACCTCAGCATACTTTCTCCTAAGAGCTTCTTTCTGCAGCCTATATATTTCTAGAATGCCTTTACGTGCAAGCTGCAACGCTGCATGAAACTCTTCTAGCGTTAGCACACCATTCATCTGTAGTAACACAACTTGGTTAAGAGATGGGGCCATGGCAACAGGCATGTCAGCCTCAGCATAGTTATCCTCAATCTCGTCTAGATCTAGCACCAGGACACCATCAACTTTGCCTACCGCAACACCTGCAACCAGATCCTTAAGAGGAACACCTGCATCAGCAAGAGCAAGACTAGCAGCTGTTATTGCAGCTGTTCTAGTACCTCCATCAGACTGTATCACCTCTACAAACACGTCTATCATAGCCCTAGGGAAAAGCTCTGTTAACACAACAGGTTCTAAAGCCTCTCTAAGAACTTTGGAAAGTTCCACTTCTCTCCTTGTTAACGCTGGCGTTTTCCTCTCAGCTGTGGAGAATGGAGCCATATGATAACGACACCTTAGAATAGCCCTATCTGGCAACGACATGTACTTAGGCATAGCCTCTTTTGGCCCATATACAGCAGCTATAACACGCGTTCCACCATACTCGACTAGAGCAGAGCCATCAGCATTGCTAAGAACGCCAACTTCAATCCTAATAGGCCTCATTTGATCTACAAGTCTACCATCATGTCTTACTAGAACCTCTTTACCATCCCTAACCACTTTTCTTATCAGAGTAGGTTTCTCGCCACTCACCACCAAGACTTTATGCACCTCGTCTCGCTTTTTCCCTCCTAATCATCTCTCTTACACGCTCAGTAAGACCACTAGTATGTGCTTCTCTCTCAATCATTTTGAGTGCAAGCACCGCTATCTCCTCAAGATCTCTATTGGGGCACTTCACCAAAATCCTACCATTCTGCCCAACGATAAACTCACAACCAGTTTCAGTTTTCAACATGTTAATCATAGAAGCTTTTTTACCTATAACGCGAGGTACTCTAGAGGGCTTAATCTCTACAATAGCCCCCTCAACTATGCGTCCAAGCCCTTTACCCTTAATCGATAGCAACGGGTCTCTAGTTCTATCAAATGCGATTATCTTTGCCACTATATAGTCGCCAACATCTAGGTATCGCCTAAGACTATCGGTTACCGGGTTGAAAGGATGCTCTAAAGCCTCTTGCACAGTCAATACAGCATGGTAGGGCGCCCTTATGTCAACCTCCCAATGCGTAATTCCTATATCCTTAACAACACCTATCACTATATCGCCAACTTTCGGCATATAAACACCTTCGAGAGGTATTATGCCAATTCTCACCTTCTTTTCCTCTGTAGTAATGTTTACAAGTCCTATGATTCTAGCATACAACCTCTTCCCAACACGCTCAATATAGGTTGGCGTTTCCACTACCACTCCATCATCTTCAGCTAAGAGGTCGCCAGGCACAACTACTTGTCTATGTTGAACATACACACGAGCCACAACACAACACCACTAAATCGTAAAACAATCTAGTAACCAAGACTGTAAAAGTTTGTAGCCTTGAAACTTCACGTTAAAACACTTACAACTTGCACATCAACATTACCCTGTGTAAGCTTGTTCAATTTCTCAACAACTTCTTGCTGCATTCCTGCAGGTATCTCCAATTCCGCAACAAGACTACCATCAATACGCCAATCAGTCTTCTTCACCTCACCAAGCTTTGCAAGTTGACTGTACACTCTACCTGCATAAGCTGGTGGCACTACTATTCTTAACAATGCACGCGCTATCTTAATGGGTATTATACGCTGCAGTGCACGTACAATACGAGGCACCTGCTCCTCAACAGGTTTGAACGGATCTACACCAACACCTGCTTGCTCCATTGCAGCCTCAATACGTTGTGGTGGTATTGGCAGCTTTGTCCTAGCATCAATAGCATTCTTCGATATAAACTCAATTATCTGTTTCTTTTTAGCCTCGATAAGCCTTCTACGTTGTTCAGCTGTTATTTGAAGCTGACCTCTTCTAATAATCTCAATTGCTATCTTTTTTACATCAGTTGTACCAAACACTTTCTTAAGCAGCTCCGGCGATGCTCTTAAACCTCTTCTAACATCGGTATACACATCCTCACTTATCAAGAGCTCATCAGGATCAACTTCTTTGCCCTGTTTCACTTGGAAAGCTAGTTCGGGTTCTACAAGTATCTCAAAACGATGGCCTCCCACCTCTAACCGCGCCACCACCGGTTCATGGCCTTTCTTAGCCTTACCTACCATGGAAAGTCCCTCGGAGGCTACAGCCGAGAGAGTAGACCTTCGATTTCCTCCCTACTAAACTTTCTAAACGTCCTAGTTTTAGCATCTACTACACCAATCTCTAGGTTTTCTGGCGATGGTTTACCCTCCATTGTAGCAGCTATTGCTTTGACTGCTAGCAACACCGCTTCTTCGAGACTCATATCGTCTCTATAACCTTTCACGAGGATTTCGTTTGCTTGACCACTACCTTGCCCATAGCTTACCGCTTTATAGCTGAAATACTGGCCACTAGGATCTGCAACATATAAGGCTGGCCCTCTACTATCTACACCTCCAATTATGAT
>DQUB01000132.1 GCA_015662475.1 Pyrodictium sp. | reverse complement strand
TTGTTTCGAGAGGACCAAACACCTTATGGACGATGTATATTGGGCCTACACCATCACACGTGATATCCTCTATGAAGGGATCCCTAATGAGAGGCTCTAGAGGTCCTAGGCCAACCTTGTCACGCACAAGATAGTATTTTAGATACTCGTAGTCCTCCCTATACACCATCACTCTACGAACCTTGTTGATTCTCAGCAGCTGTGCTCTATAGTCGACCGGTGTGTCTACAACAACGGTTACCTGTTCCACCAGTCTTAGGAGCAGGTTTCTCTTCTCTTCATCGCTTTCAACAACCATTGTCTCGTCTATCAGCTCTGCAATCTTAATCTCAACAGCCTCCACAAGCTCTCTAGGCGGTTTTGGAGGCTCTATAGCAACATACCTACGATATCCTGTTTCAGAGCCTCCAGGAGGTGTGTACACGTGGATGTATATTCCACCGCCTACAGGATACATTACGTTAACATTTGACGCCTTTTTCAACTCGCTTGGCGGGCCAAACTCGTAGTAGTCGGGGTAGCCTAGCCTAGGGACAACCTCTCTAAGATACCTGGCGAGATAAGGTGTTTTCGAAGCTTCTTTGAGCAGCTTGTCAAGACCAACAGCTTGTCGAGAACCAATAACACCTCTTGTAACAGCTATTGACATGGTCTCTCCTCAAGCCTTGGCAAGAGCTAGAGGTACAACCTTTACACCAAAAGATGGGTCTACTTCGAAAGCTATGCTTGACTCTGGAACACCAGGTGTACCTCTAAGCTTTACAACATTGATAACTCGTACAGACCTACCACCAACCTCTGCAAAGCCTAGCCTGAAATAGCTATCAGCTAACGCTACCAGTTTGGTGACAATCTTCTCGCTTAGAATGTCTGAGTGTAGTGTTGCAATTACAAGCTTTCCTCTCAAAGCAACTCTTCTAAGCCCTACAAAGAAGTTCATAAGCTCAATCTCACGCATATCGGCTGCAAAAGGCGTTATAGAGTCTATAGCAACGACTTTGAAGGCTTGCGTAAACCTCTCCAAGAACGTGGTCAGCCTATCAGATAGAGATTCGATCAGCCCCCTACTCCACTTAAACCTGCTACTATACGGAGTTACTATCTCCAGCATACCCTTCAAATACCATTTCCTAACATCCAAGCTAACCATCTTAGACTGGTTGAGGTAGTCTCTAACTCCAAGCTCTGTCGAGACAACAAGCACTCTATAACCGCTTTTTAGAGCGCCGTAGACAATCTGCTGTACTAGTACGGTTTTCCCAGACCCTCTAGGACCCTCAACAAGCAGTAGATTGGGTGTAGGTAGGCCTCCTCCAAGCCTGGTATCAAGCTCCTCGTTTCCAGTCGAGATGAGGTCTATGTGGAGCATGTATTTCTCCACCTCTACCCCGGCACAATTATGAGTGAAGCATGTGCACCTCGTGTAGTGCAGAAAACGAGTATCATGGGAGATGTAGTGTCGAGTGTAGATGGTATGTTGAAGCATAGTTTTGCAGCTGAATTAGGCATTAAACTTAGTGTATAGCCTTGTGAGCCTATTGGAATAGTCTCATTGTCCACTAGAACCTCTTCCACTAGAACATCGCTGTACCCAACTACATACCTGGTTCTACCCCCTAGAGAGGAATCGTAATAGTCTACTATGATTATGGTACCATTGGACAATAGTGCTTCTACGGGACCTCTATTCTCCACAACCATACATGCAGTATTAGAAGTTGTGTTTAGTGTTACATTGGCTATGATCAGACGTGGTTTTACTTGGAGAGCTAGTCTAGCTTCGTGCAGGCTATCGGCTAGAGCTTGAAGATTGGTCCATGCGATGTTCAAGGTGAAAACTAGTATGAATAGGAGTATTGAGGCTATTATAGCTCCTGCAGCAACAGCTCCAAAGCCCATGGTGTTTTGGATCCTCCAATCAACTTCTATTGTTCTTAACCTTTCTATTTAGGAGCAAGGTTATCAAGCGTATTTGCTCGTCCACACTAACGCCTTTCCTCTTCATCTCGCTAACAGCTTTCACAAGAGCTTTGAGCACACGAGCGCTTCCCTCACCTATAGATCCTGATTCGGCAAGACTATCTATTAGCTCCACAAGGGTTCCCATGTCGAACTTGTCAAGCTCCTCGTTGAGAGCTTTGATTAGCTCAACTATATGTTCGACATCAACACTAGCGCCCAAAGTGTCGAGCACTTGCTTGCCACCATTTGTCGTGAAAAACGGGTTTACATTCTCGACAACAGCCGCACGAACATCTATTAGCGCTTCAGATATGCTTTCAAGAGCTTCTTTAAGCTCACTTCTAAGCTCTCCAAGCTCCTTCTCAAGCTTCTCAATTCTCTCCCTAACCTCTTCCGGCACTACAGGCTTAACATCTCTCTGCCCAAGCTGCTCTTGCAGTTGTGGTAGAGTAGCAGGGTTTTGTACAATGTTTAGCATGGCTTGTTGCTGCTTACCATGATCTGCTCGCTGTGCTACGTCCCCACTCTGCTGTCCACCCTCAATACCTCCCCCTCCACCTCGACTCTCTTTCCCGCCAGCCTTGCTCTCTTCCAATAAGCTTTTCTTGTCAAGGCTAGCCTCCTCCCCACGCTCTACACTATCTGGATTCTCGCTCTCCACACTTTCCACCACAACATCTTGCTTGGGGGGCTTCCTCGCGTTGTCCACCTCTTGGCCTGAAACGAGAAGCCTTAGTATTGGGTGTACAAGCACTCTACATAGAGGACAGTTGCACGCCCAGATGCCCATCTGCCCCCTCCTGCTATGTTGCAGTTCTTCGACGTATTCTATGAGCTTCAGCAGCGACTAGCAGTCGACAAGCTATTCTAAGTGGGGGTTTCTGCTAGTCTGTCTGCGATAGTCGATAACCCCCTATACCATTGCAGGGCTATGACGGTGGCTGGTCGTGGTCCGTGGCTAGAGGCATAGGCTTGTTGAGAGAGACCCTTATTCTCGGGGTTATGGCTTCAAACGTTGTTGCTGAAGCGATACTTGTTGTTGCTAGTGTTGTTGCAGCATCTATTCTAGGTGCAGCTATTATAGGTCAACTGCTAAGTCTAGCCATAGAATTTTCAGATATTGTGGAAGCGGGTTCTGCTACTGCAAAATCGCATATTGAGATCGTCTATGTCGTTTATGATAAGGGTAGTGGTTCTGTTGAAGTTTATGCGAAGAATGTGGGTCTTGCCAGTATAGTGTTGGAAGAGTTGACGGTCTATTTCGGCAATCTCACCATTGGCGACATATATGCTGTCAAAATAGGCAACTTGTATGCAGAGGATTTGGAGAACCCTAACAGTGTTTGGGAGCCAGGTGAAACGCTGGTTTTGAAGCTCAATGCAACTGCTGGTTTGGAGTCTCCATATGTGGTGAAGATTGTTGCTGGAAAAGCTGTTGCAGAGAAGCTGTTTGCATCACCGCTTCCAGGGTGAGAGTGGTTGGAGAGGAAAGTTGCAAGCCAGCTAGTAGCTGCTATTGTGGCTTCAGCGACAGCAGCTTATGTGCTAGGCCAACCACTGCTATTGGCTGTTGGACTAGGTGTTGGTGTTCTACATGTTGCTCTGAAGAAGATTTCACGGCGAATTAGAGTCAATGTTGTTGACGAGGATCTAGTCTATCTCGTTACCCACATGTACTCTATTGCTACTGGCAAACCTCCTCGAAAAAGACTGTTTGTTCTAGGCGGTGTGTTGGGAGACTATGGAGAGTATTCTAGGGTTTTGAAGAGGATTGCCTTACTCGCTGTTGAGTGGGGCTACGGGTTTGCTAGAGCTATAAGGGCTGTGCTTGGAGAGGTCAAAAACGAGGTGTTTAGAGACTTTCTTTTAAGGCTTGGAGAAGTGCTGAACATGGGTGAAGATCCGGCAAAGTTTCTAGAGATTGAGAGAAGAGCACTGCTATCAGAGTACAGTGCAGCTTACACTAGAGCTATTGAATCTGCACGCGTACTTCTCGGAGTATACGTCTCAGCTGCTTCAAGCTCGATATTCCTCGCTGTAACCTTGGCTCTTATGGCCTTTCTCCACCCTGTACCCCAAGAAATCCTCATACTATCCCACTTCGGCGTTGTAGGTCTACTAGCCATTCTAGCACTTATCATCCACCGCTCTCTACCACAAGACAAGCTAGTCCACGACCATGGCCATGGAAACCCTTTGAGATCTAGGCTTAGAATTGTAGTGTTGACCTCTACCCTTCTAAGCATATTGGTTGGAGTAGCATGCTACCATTTCCTAGGCCCCTACCTCGCAATAGCGGTATCCGCTCTCCCCCTCATACCAGCTGGACTATACGCTAGGAAGGTTGAGAGTATCGTGAGAGAAATAGATTCGTTCTACCCGATATTCGTTAGAAGCTTTGGAATAGCATATTCTCTAGTAGGCCACCCTCCAACAGCTCTTAGATCAGTACTTAGGAGCGACTACGGGCTATTGACAAGGCTTTTGAGAAAGCTTCTAGCAAGACTGACTCTCGGAGTAAACCCTGCCATAGCGTGGCGTAGACTTGTCATCGACTCTTGGAGCGAGCTTGTGAGAAGACTGACAAACATACTATACGACTCGATAGATGCTGGAGCTAATATGGCTCGTGTAGGCACTGTTCTAAGCGATACAGCTTACAGCCTTTTAGAGCTGAAAAAGCAGAGGAAACAGGTTACCAAGACTTTCGAGTATTCACTGTACATGGTGCATGCTCTACTAGCGGGTATAGTCATGGCCGTGGTTAAGCTTCTCAACATATTCGATATGATATTGTCTAAGTTCCAGGCAATCGAGGTAGCTGTACAACTACCGTTAACCCTTCACCCGTTGGGGCTGTACACGATAGAGCAGATTCTTCCAGGGTTCATCGTGCTAGTCAGCATTGTGAATGCATACGCTGTTAGAGCAGCTCATGGAGGTCTTTGGCAGACAATGCTGCTACCGCTAGCAGTTTTCCTCCTCTCCTCTGGACTAGTAATGCACTTTACTGGGATGGCCATGGAGTCTCTTCTCTCAAGCTTCGTCATAGGGTAGTACCAAGTGTTGTCGTCTACCGGTCGCCGTCTCGCCAACCCTCTTTTAATCGTGGATTGTGCTTGTTGTCTCCGGGGCTCTTTTGGGCAAAGCTAGACTTGTGCTAGCACTGCTAACGCTATTGTCTCTACTAGCCAGTTTTACTAGCAGCATAGCATCATGTCAAGAGCTGGTCTACGAGTTTGGGGTAGAAGGGCTTGGAGTGGTAAAGTTTGCACTTGTTGTTGACGATGAATGGGTTTTCTCAAAACCGTTCATGGTAGGCTATGCGCTGTCAATTGAGGGGAATAGCAGTGTTATAGGTGTTCTAAGACTGGTGTTCAAATGCGGAGATACTGTAAGCTCAAACGACTATCTTCTAGGCCTTGTGGGGAAAGGTGAGAGACTTTCCAGCCTCATAGCAGTTAGACCCACAGCCTCTCTACTCCACTGCGAAGAAGACTATGTTGTTTTAGAGCCCACACTCTTGCTCTACAAGCTTGGAGATGGGCTTTCAAAACAGTATAGCTACCCCCTATCACCGCTAATAGTCAAACTTGTCAAGTCTGTAGAGTCTACCCACACAAGCTCTTGTAGAGTCTCGGTAGAGAATGGTACTGCTCTAGAACTTTGCATCGAGACTGTACAACCTTGGACTCCAACCTCTACAGCAAGACTACTAGTATCACTGCACTCTACAAAAGCTCTAGAAGATGTTGTTGTAGGGGTTAGAGTTGGTGAATGGCTTCTAGCTTCACGCATAGTAGACCTTACAACGGCAAGTGCACGTGCACAGTTTTTCGTGGAGCAGAGAATCCTTGCTGCCTTATGGAGAGGAGATGGCTCGTTAACATTGACAGGATATGCTAAAGCAGGTAAACTCTATGTTGAAACACCGTTAGAGATTGTGTTGGAGAAGCCAAACGTTAGACTACTAGTCGATGTAGAGACTTCAAAGCTTGTTGCAGGTGTACCAAGCACCGTTGTGGTGAGGATAACGAATGCTTGGACTAAATCTGTGGTTGTTAAGGGAGTTGAGCTGGTGTTCAATGAGACCAAGTTGTGGTTTGAAGTTGGCGAGAGGCTAGCTACCCTTGACAGCTTAACAGTAGAACGTGAGGTTGTAGTCAATAAAACTGGTACAACTACTCTAGAAGTGAGAGTATGCTATGTTGCTGGTCTTGGTGTTTCTGGATGTGTTGAGAAGAGGGTAAACGTTGAAATAGCCTCACCGCTAAAGATATTGTCGCTTGAACCCTCTATAGTTGAGGCCAACAAGACCATTAGAGTTACGGTTTTAAGCCTCATAGACTCACACAATGCAACATTGCTAGCCTATCCAGCTGGCGGTGGAAAGCCTATAGTGCTTGCAAAAGGCTTGTATCTAGGCAGAAACATTCCAGCAACATTCGAGCTTGTAGCAAGACTAGAGCCGGGAGAGTATCTGGTAAAGATCGTAGATGAGCATGGCTACGAGTCAAACCCTCTTAGGCTAAAGGTTGTAGAGTCTAAGCCTACGGGAGAGTACAGGATAGCGGTGATACCACTACAGACAAGCGCTGTAACAGGTGAAATTGTCGAAGTACGTGTGGCTATTAGCCCACCACGCAACGCAACATTCAAGCTATACAGGCTAGTCGAAATGCCCAAACCACAGTGGGTTCGTGAGCACATTCTAGAGGTTGTTGAAGAGTCTTCTGGAACATATGTTGTCAGGTATAGAGCTCCAAGTAGGCCTGGAACCTACACATACAAGCTAGTAGTAGCAGTCAATGGGGTTGAGAAAGAGGCACAATTTACACTAGAGGTTGAAAAGCGAGAGAGTAGAAATCTCCAGCTAAGCCCACTCCAAGAGATAATATCGTCACAACAACTTCTACCGAACTGGCTTCTATACACGCTTATTGCAACATCCATAACATTTGGTCTAATCCTGTTTAGAAGGTATGGTAGAGGTGCGTAGAGATGCACTTGGTTATCGAGATAGTTGCACTACTATTCATATTCCTAACCATATCATGGGTCGTAGTTGCAATAGCCATTTTGAAGGAGAAAGAAAAGTCTAAACGTGCAACAAGCACCACGTATGGAGGAGGACACGCAATTCAACCTCTTGACGAGCTCGACACAACCACTATAACAAAGCACGATCTCCAAGTTCTTCGTAGAATTGTCGAGAAAGGCCATGTAGATCTCTCAGAGCTTGAAGCTTCTTTTGGAGAAGCAAGATCAGAGATTGTGAAGAGGCTGAAGAAGCTCGAAAAAATGGGCATAATAACGTCAAAGAACAACGAGTTCTACATAGCCGTAGACGATGTATGGAAACTGTTGGAGAAAATGCGTGAGAAATACCCGTACAGCTAGACCCTCAACAGCTACTTTCTGTGCGGGGGAAATGCTCGGTACTACCGTGTTTTGACCGTAATAGATGTTACATGAGATAATCATTTAGGTTCATGTGCTGGCTTGTATGTAGATGTATATAAGGGTGTCTCTACCTTGCAGGCTTTGGCCCATATAGTTAATGTTGTTGCATTGTAGAATTGAGATCCCCTCTTCCCCCTATCAAGTAAATTTGATTATTGTTGTTCGAAGGGTGTACGCGTGTGTCTTTAGCCGACTTTGTCGAGAAGGAGAGGATTAGGGAGAGATTCCTAGAACCGGTTAGGAATGGGATTAGAAAGCTTAGAGAGATTGATAGTAGGATTGACTTTGCACGTTCACAGCTACAGTTGGACATAGTCTTGGAGCTTGCTCTTGCACGAAAGCCTCTATCAGCTGACGAGATTTCAAGGTTTATTGGCTATCGTAAAAAGGCTGTTTTGGATGCTCTTAGGAAGCTTGAACACAAAGGACTTGTACGTAGAGTTGGAAGTAATGGTATGCTATTCGAACTTACAGATGAGGGGAAGAGGCTTCTAGAGGATCTATTCGATCTTCTTGGCGTTAGCGGTCTTAATAGTGTTGCTCGCAAAGCTCATGCTAGAGGTAGAGCTGATGCAAGGGATCTCCAAAAAGTTGTGCAGCCATCATACTATCTTGCAAAGATAATTATCGCTCTCGGGTCTTCTAGGAAAGGCTATCTCTCCATGAAAGAGCTTGCAAGAGTTGTGGGTCTCTCGCAAGAGCGTCTGCAATCCTACATGGAGCCCTACATGTCGGCAACAGCAGAAGTTAAGCTGTTTAAGAAGATTAGAAAGCCTGTCAGACTTGAACCACTCTATAGGATTCTCAAAAGTTTTGGTATTAGAGTCTCGACAGTTACCTCCTACGTGACTCTTACCGATGAGGGGAGACTACTCTACTACAGGCTGCCAGTCTATGTAAAGTTGAAACATAATTTTGCTGCAAGGCTAGTAGTTAAACTCTTTGGCAGCTATGCTGAGAGGCTGGTCTTGAGAAGGTTTAGCATCCTAACATGTGTTTTAGCTCTCCTATCGATTGCTGCTACAACAGCTTGGCCTAGCACATGCTTTGCGGCATTGCTAGGCTTTGCTCTTGCATGCTTTGTTTTATCTTTAATCCTCTTGGCAGCATACACGTAAACTTTTAAAAATTCTTTCAAGCTATATTCCCATCACAGTTCGACTACAGGTAGTGTGTCTACTGCTGATCGTCGTTGCAGCTGATAGTCTGCTCTGAGTAGATTCGGTCATGTCACAGGTATAGGGCGTTGTTGGTAGGAGTTGTGGGGAAGGGCAGGTAGTTATGGTTAGTCAGGAGGCAGAGGATAAGGCAGAGGATCTTGGCAGGAAGGACGAGAATGTTGCTAGACCACTATCATTGCTTGTAAATGGCGAGGACATTTTAGAGGCAATTCTAGTGCTAGCAGGCAAAACATACTGCTACCCTTGTAGACTTGAGGAGTGGGTGAGAATTGTCATCGGTTTTCTTGAGAGGCTTTTTGCTAGTGGTGTAGTACCTCTCCGTAGAGGCTACACAATTGTTGGTTGTGGCGAGAACAAGGTTGTAGCTGTCCCTCTCTCCCAGGATAGGTTCTTGGCTGTTGTAGCTAGAGAGTATATTGATGGGGAAAGGCTTGCAAGGTATCTGAATAGCCTTCCAGACCGGCTGGCAGCGATCTTTGGAGAGGAAAGGAGAGGCGAAAACCATGGAGGTTAGAAACCGGATGCCTACGTACATGGTGGGGTTTTGGCGCTGTAAGTTTCCACCCACATTGACAAAATATGGTGTAGACTTTTACACCCATACAATGCGTTGTAGTGAAAATGTGTAAAGCCCTCTTCGCGTTGGAGAGCGGGGGTTGAGGATAATGGGTGCAGGTAACACCCATGGTGTGCGAGGTTAACTCTACCGGGGGTAGAGTTAAGCGCCAGTTAACTCCACCATCACCCGCAAGACCCCAGAACCATAGCCTAGACAGTCTATTGGGTCACGAGCCTCTAGCCTACGGTAACACGGGGAGAGACTGGACAAGACATTGAAGGCAAAGAGCTAGACAAACAAGCACTAGCCAACACGAAGCATGGGACAGCATGTGGATGCAAAGAGCGGCCCAGAACAATGCCCGCAAAACAGCATACAATGCAGCTACCGAGACGGTGGATGGCTAGGAGACCTAGGAGACAAAAATAGTGGTCCAAATAGCCCAATACAGACAAACCATTATAGAGGTGTCTAGCCCTACGAGAATAACGCGTGGATAGACCTTAGCGGAGCAACTACATGTCAAGGCCTTCAGATAGACTGTATAGGCGGCATGTTAGGCCTAATTGGAGGCAAAAAGTGTTACAGCAAGAACCACATCCACAGTCTCAACCCACGCTAGAGCTAGCCCAGAGACTCCAGACAGAACACAGGTGGCGCTGCAATCTCTGATTATGGTGTGGCATGGGAGAGTTTGCATGTCAAAGGGTAGTACTTGAAGGTGGTTGTGTGTAGAAATTTCGGCTGCAGGGGCTAGACCGCTAACAGGCTACCCCCAGTAAGAGGGTTTGTGAACGTTTTAAGCAGAATGATAACACGGCATGACCTTCCAACGCCAAACTTAGAGCATCTTGCTGGGTAAAAGTCTCCAAAACATTTTTGTATTTGACTGGTTTCCCGATGACATCGAGAACACCTGATCAAAACCTTAACCCTACGCTCTCCCAAGAGAAATACTTGGATGCTAAGAATAGCCGTTGAAACTCAAACGGTGTTACATGTTGTCTCACAGCTAGCCTCTCTCCCCTCCTGTGGGCTAGCTCATATGGTGTCGCC